>NZ_JBHVFE010000017.1:0-43995 GCF_042801945.1 Kitasatospora sp. NPDC057542 | reverse complement strand
CGGCGGAATCGTTTCCGCCGGGCCCTCCGGTGTTCCGGCTCTGTGGTGGGGCACCCGTGCGGGCGCCGACCGGGGGGTCGTAGGGTGAGCGGGTTCCGGATCGGGAGAAAGGTCGGTACGTGACTGTGGACGCCCCCCGCGTGGTCCTCGGCGTGAGCGGCGGGATCGCCGCCTACAAGGCGTGCGAGCTGCTGCGCCGCTTCACCGAGTCAGGCCACCAGGTCACCGTGGTACCGACCGCGGCCGCGCTGCACTTCGTCGGCGAGGCGACCTGGGCGGCGCTGTCCGGGCGCCCGGCCGCCACCGAGACCTGGGAGCGCGTGCACGAGGTGCCGCACGTGCGGATCGGGCAGCAGGCCGACCTGGTCGTGGTCGCCCCGGCCACCGCCGACCTGATCGCCAAGGCCGCCCACGGCCTCGCCGACGACCTGCTGACCAACACCCTGCTCACCGCCCGCTGTCCGGTCGTGCTGGCGCCCGCCATGCACACCGAGATGTGGGAGCACCCGGCCACCCGGGACAACGTGGCCACGCTGCGCCGCCGGGGCGTGATCGTGCTGGAGCCGGCCGTCGGGCGGCTGACCGGGAAGGACACCGGCAAGGGGAGGCTGCCCGAGCCGTCGGCGATCTTCGACGCCTGCCGGGCCGTGCTGCGCCGGGGCGGGGCGGTGCCGACCGACCTGGCGGGCCGGCACGTGGTGGTCTCGGCCGGCGGTACCCGGGAGCCGCTGGACCCGGTGCGCTACCTGGGCAACCGCTCGTCCGGCAAGCAGGGCTACGCGCTCGCCGTGACGGCCGCGGCGCGCGGGGCCAGAGTGACGTTGCTCTCGGCCAACGCGGAGCTGCCGGACCCGGCCGGGGTGGACGTGGTGCACGTCTCGACCGCGCTGGAGCTGCGCGAGGCGGCGCTGGAGGCGGTCCAGGACGCAGACGCCGTGGTGATGGCCGCGGCGGTGGCGGACTTCCGTCCCGCCGAGTACGCGACCGGCAAGATCAAGAAGGTCGAGGGGGTCGAGCAGGCGCCCGTCGCACTGGTCCGCAATCCCGACATCCTGGCCGAGCTGTCGGCCCACCGGGCCCGTTCGGGTCAACTCGTGGTGGGTTTCGCGGCGGAGACCGACGACGTGCTCGCCAACGGTCGCGCCAAGCTCGCCCGCAAGGGCTGCGACCTGCTCGTCGTGAACGAGGTGGGCAACGGCAAGGCCTTCGGCACGGACGTCAACGAGGCCGTGGTGCTGGGCTCGGACGGTAGTGAGACGGCCGTTCCGGTGGGCCCGAAGGAGGCGCTCGCGGACGTGGTCTGGGACCTGGTGGCAAAGCGGCTGGAAACGGGCGGCAACTGATCGGAACCGCTCGCGCGGCGGTCGAGAATTCCTGAAGCGGGTGACGTTCTCCGGAACCAGACCGTTAGACTCCAGGAATCAAGTCTTTCCGGAGTTCCCCGGTTCGCCCGGGGAACTTCAGTCAGCAGCCGCTGCAACCCCAGGGAGCGCTGTGTCTCGCCGCCTGTTCACCTCGGAGTCCGTGACCGAGGGACACCCCGACAAGATCGCTGACCAGATCAGCGACACCATCCTTGACGCTCTCCTGCGGGAGGACCCGACGTCCCGGGTCGCCGTGGAGACGCTCATCACCACCGGCCAGGTGCACGTGGCCGGCGAGGTGACCACCAAGGCGTACGCGCCGATCGCCCAGCTCGTCCGGGACAAGATCCTGGAGATCGGCTACGACAGCTCCAAGAAGGGCTTCGACGGCGCCTCCTGCGGTGTCTCGGTGTCCATCGGTGCCCAGTCGCCCGACATCGCGCAGGGTGTCGACACCGCGTACGAGGCCCGGGTCGAAGGCGACGAGGACGACCTGGACAAGCAGGGCGCCGGTGACCAGGGCCTGATGTTCGGCTACGCGTCCGACGAGACGCCCGAGCTCATGCCGCTGCCGATCACCCTGGCGCACCGCCTCTCCCGCCGCCTGACCGAGGTGCGCAAGAACGGGACCATCCCCTACCTGCGCCCCGACGGCAAGACCCAGGTCACCATCGAGTACGACGGCGACAAGGCCGTCCGCCTCGACACCGTGGTCGTCTCCACCCAGCACGCCAGCGACATCGACCTGGAGTCGCTGCTCACCCCGGACATCCGCGAGTTCGTGGTCGAGCCGGAGCTGAAGGCGCTGGCCGAGCAGGGCATCAAGCTGACCACCGAGGGCTACCGCCTGCTGGTCAACCCGACCGGCCGCTTCGAGATCGGCGGCCCGATGGGTGACGCCGGCCTCACCGGCCGCAAGATCATCATCGACACCTACGGCGGCATGGCCCGCCACGGCGGCGGCGCCTTCTCCGGCAAGGACCCGTCCAAGGTGGACCGCTCGGCCGCGTACGCGATGCGCTGGGTGGCGAAGAACATCGTCGCCGCCGGCCTCGCCCGCCGCGCCGAGGTGCAGGTCGCGTACGCGATCGGCAAGGCCGAGCCGGTCGGCCTGTTCGTGGAGACCTTCGGCACCGAGACCGTGCCGGTCCTCTCCATCCAGAAGGCCGTCTCCGAGGTCTTCGACCTGCGTCCCGCCGCGATCATCCGCGACCTGGACCTGCTGCGCCCGATCTACGCCCAGACCGCGGCGTACGGCCACTTCGGCCGTGAGCTGCCGGACTTCACCTGGGAGCGCACCGACCGGGTGGAGCAGCTGAAGGCCGCCGTGCAGGACTGACGTCCTCGGCTCCTGATCCGTAGCGCCCGAAGCGGCGTCCGCCCCCGAACGGGGACGGGCGTCGCTTCGTGCATTGTCGGTGTGACCTGGTAGTACTTGGTGGCGATGAGCAGCACAGGGGACAACGGGGCCGGCGAGCCGGAGCAGCTGGCGTTCATCCGGGAGACGGTCAAGCGGGCCAAGCCGCGCACCTGGCGCGGGGCCAAGCGGGCCGAGCACCTGCCGGTGGCCCGGGTCGTGGTGGACAAGGGCGTGCTCACCATCGACAAGTTCTTCGACTACGAGGTGCCGGCCGGCATGGCCGAGGAGGCCCAGCCCGGAGTGCGGGTGCGGGTGCGCTTCGGGGCACGGGTGGTGAAGGGCCAGCGCGAGGGCGGCGAGCTGCACGACGGGTTCATCGTCGCCCGGCTGGAGAAGAGCGACTTCCCCGGCCCGCTCGCCCCGTTGGCCCAGGTGCTCTCGCCCGAGCCGGTGCTCACCCCGCAGCTGCTGCGGCTGTGCCGGACCGTCGCCGACCGGTACGCCGGCACGCTGGCCGACGTGCTCCAGCTGGCCGTCCCGCCCCGGCACGCCAAGGCCGAGGCCGAACCCTCGCCGCCGCCACTGCCGCGCCCGGCCGCCCCGGCCCCCGGTGGCTGGCAGCGCTACCCGGCCGGGTCCGACTTCCTCGCCTCGCTGGCCGGGGGCGGTTCGCCGCGCGCGGTCTGGGCGGCGCTGCCCGGGCCCGGCTGGCCGTACGAGATCGCGCGGGCGGTGGCCGCGACGCTGGCGAGCGGGCGCGGGGCGCTGGTCGTGCTTCCGGAGGGGCGCTCGGTGGCCCGGGTCGACCAGGCGCTGACCGAGCTGCTCGGCCCCGGGATGCACGTGGCGCTGGAGGCCGACCTCGGCCCGCGCGAGCGCTACCGGCGCTGGCTCGCGGTGAGCCGGGGCTCGGTCCACGCCGTGGTCGGCACCAGGGCCACCATGTTCGCGCCGGTCCGGGACCTCGGGCTGGTCGTCGTCTGGTCGGACGGGGACGGCAGCCACAGCGACCCGCGCTCCCCCCACCCGCACGTGCGCGAGGTGGCGCTGCTGCGCGCCGCCGAGGAGGGCGCGGCGGTGCTGCTCGGCGGGCACGCGGTGACGGTGGAGGGCGCGCAGCTGGTCAGTACCGGCTGGGCGCGCCCGCTGGTCGCGGACCGGGAGACGGTGCGGCAGGTCGCGCCCAGGGTGCGGACCGTCACCGACCAGGACCAGCACCGGGACGCCGCCGCCCAGGCCGCCCGGCTCCCCTCGGTGGCCTGGGAGGCCGCGCGGGAGTCGATGGCCGCCGGGCACCCGGTGCTCATCCAGGTGCCCCGGCGCGGCTACGTGCCCCGGCTGGCCTGCGGGCGCTGCCGCACCCCCGCCCGCTGCCGGCGCTGTGAGGGGCCGCTGGAGGCGCCCTCGGCCGACGCCGCACTGTGCTGCGGCTGGTGCGGGGAGCCGGAGAACGACTGGCACTGCCCCGAATGCGGGTCCTTCCGGCTGCGGGCCCAGGTGGTCGGGGCCCGGCGGACGGCGGAGGAGCTGGGCAAGGCGTTCCCCCGCATCCCGGTGCGGACCTCGGGCCGGGAGGCGGTGCTGACCACCGTGCCGGACGAGCCTTCCCTGGTGATCTCCACGCCCGGCGCGGAGCCGGTGGTGGAGGGCGGCGGCGGGTACGGGGCCGCGCTGCTGCTGGACGGCTGGGCGCTGCTGAGCCGGCCGGACCTGCGGGCGGGGGAGGAAGCGCTGCGGCTCTGGCTCGCGGGGGCCGCGCTGGTGCGGCCCTCGACGGAGGGCGGGACGGTGGTCGTGGTCGCCGAGCCCTCGGCCCGTCCGGTGCAGGCGCTGGTGCGCTGGGACCCTCTGGGGCACGCCGGGCTGGAGCGGGACGAACGGGCGCAGCTGCACTTCCCGCCGGTGTCCCGGATGGCCTCGGTGAGCGGGAGCCCCTCGGCGGTGGCGGACCTGCTGAACCTGATCCGGCTCCCGGAGGGGGCGGACGTGCTGGGGCCGGTGCCGGTGCCGGCGCTGCGGGGGGAGGAGCAGGAACGCGCGCTGCTGCGGGTGCAGCCCGGGCAGGGGGCCGCGCTGGCGGCGGCGCTCAAGGCGGCGCAGATCGCGCGGATCGCGCTGCGGACGGCGGAGCCGGTGCGGGTGCGGGTGGATCCGACGGACATCGGCTGAGCGGCGGGCGGGGGCTTCGGCGCGGTTCGGGTGCGTGCTTCGGGTTCGGTGGCCCGGTGGCCTTCGTGCCCGGTGGCCCGGGGGGCTTCGTGCCCGGCGGTCCGGTGGGGCGGGGTGAGTGGGCCACCCCGCCCCGGACGGCCCGGCTGCGGCGGCTCGGTCAGCCGCGCAGCGGGATGCCGGGTCGGTCCGCCTGGGGGCGGTCGACGGGGGTGCTGCGGTCGGTCGTGCCGCGGTCGACGGGGGTGTGGTCCATCGGGCCGCGGTCCGTCGTGGTGCGGTCGATCGTGTTGCGGTCCAGGCTGCTGCGGTCCAGGCCGCCCTGGCGAGCCGCCGGGACGGTCGTGGCCAGACCGGTGCGCTCGGCGGCGGGCAGCTCCTCGGAGCGGTCCGGGCGGCTCTGGCCCGGGACGGCACCGCTCGCGGCGAGGAGCTCGCTGGTCGGGCGACGCATGCCGTAGCGCCGGTGCACGGCCTGCTTGGTGACCCCGAGGGCGGAGCCCACCGAGTCCCAGGAGAAGCCCAGCGCCCGGTCGAACTCGACCGCGGCCGCCACCAGGGTCTCCACGCTCTCCCGCAGCTCCTGCGCCAGACGCACGGTCGGCGCCGGCGCCCGCCCGTACACCACGAAGCCGGCCGAGGTGCTCGGTCGGCGCGGACGGTAGACGTTGCCCAGTTGCGCGGTGAGCGTCCGCAGCGCGTCGACCTGCCGCCTCACCCGCTCGATGTCCCGCACCAGCAGGTGCAGGCTCGCCCTCGCCCGGGCGTCGTGGTTGATCTGCTCGGCCATGGCCTACGTGCCACCTTCCGTACGGTTCAGCTCGGCCGGGGCGCGGTGTCCCGTGCGCCCGGCCCTGGTCAATCTCTCTTGACCAACGCCGAAGCGGGGGCCGGGGTAACGCCGCTCGGCACAGTCGGGCCGTGCCGGACGCCGATCCGGCCCCGGGGAAGCCCCCGGCGGACGGCCGCGCGGGTTGCATAGACTGGCGGGTGAACCAGCCCGACCGCAGCCCGCGCCCCTACGGACAGGAGCCCGTACCCCGTGGCGATCCAGCCGATCCGTCTCTTCGGAGACCCCGTCCTGCGGTCCACCGCCAAGCCGGTGACCACCTTCGACAAGGAACTGCGCAAGCTGGTCCGCGACCTCACCGACACCATGATGGACGCCCCCGGCGCCGGCCTTTCCGCGCCCCAACTCGGTGTTTCCCTGCGGGTGTTCACGTACCACGTGGACGGTGTCACCGGGCACCTGATCAACCCGGACCTGTCGCTGAGCGAGGAGGAGCAGGACGGCCCCGAGGGCTGCCTGTCGCTGCCCGGCCTGCGCTACGACACCAAGCGCTCGTACGGCGTGGTGGCCAAGGGCTTCGACATGTACGGCGATCCGGTGACCCTGGAGGGCACCCAGCTGCTCGCTCGGTGCATCCAGCACGAGACCGACCACCTGGACGGCATCATCTTCATCGACCGGCTCGACCGCGAGCAGCGCAAGGCTGCGTTGAAGGCGATCCGGGAGGCGGACTGGGGCGGCGGGCCGGCCCCGGTGGTCAAGGTCTCGCCGCACAGCACCTTCGGTTCCGCCCGCTGATCTCGGCCCGCTGACCTCCGCCGACTCCCGTCGGCTTCGCTGGTTTCTTGAACGTCCTTTTGCAGAAAGGCACTTGATGCGTCTCGTCTTCGCCGGCACCCCCGAGGTCGCCGTTCCCGCCCTGGATGCCCTGCTCGCCTCGGACCGGCACGAGGTCGTCGCGGTGGTCACCCGCCCCGACGCTCCGGCCGGGCGCGGGCGCAAGCTGGTTGCCAGCCCCGTCGCCCAGCGCGCCGAGGAGGCCGGGATCGAGGTCCTCAAGCCGGCGAAGCCCAGCGACCCGGACTTCGTCGCCCGGCTCACCGAACTCGCCCCCGACTGCTGCCCGGTGGTCGCCTACGGTGCGCTGCTGCGCCCCGGCACCCTGGAGATCCCCAAGCACGGCTGGGTCAACCTGCACTTCTCGCTGCTGCCCGCCTGGCGCGGCGCGGCCCCGGTCCAGCACGCGGTGATGGCCGGCGACGAGGTCACCGGCGCGTCCACCTTCCTGATCGAGCAGGGCCTGGACTCCGGCCCGGTCTACGGCGTGATCACCGAGGAGATCCGCCCGACGGACACCAGCGGCGAGCTGCTCACCCGGCTCTCGCTCTCCGGCGCGCGGCTGCTCGCGGCCACCATGGACGGCATCGAGGACGGCTCCCTGCACGCCGTGCCGCAGCCGGCCGAGGGCGTCACGCTCGCGCCGAAGATCACCGTCGAGGACGCGCGGATCGACTGGAACCACCCCGCGCTGCGGATCGACCGGGTGGTGCGCGGCTGCGCGCCGGCGCCGGGGGCCTGGACGGAGTTCCGGGGCGAGCGGCTGAAGGTCACCGGGCCGGTCAAGCTGCTGCCGGACTCCGCCGAGCTGGCGCCGGGCGAGGTCGCGATGGCGGGCAAGAACAGCGTCCGGGTCGGGACCGGCAGCCACGACGTCGAGCTGGGGGAGGTGCGTCCGCAGGGGAAGAAGGAGATGCGGGCCGCCGACTGGGCCCGGGGCGCGCGGCTGGAGGCCGGGGAGCGCTTCGGGGACTGACGCTCCGATTCGGCGCTACTGTTCGTTCGAGACCGTCCATGTTCGTCGGAGACCATCGAAGTTCGTCCGAGTTCGTCCGAGTTACTTCATCACCACCGTTCGTTTCATCACCACCGTTCGTTGATAGCCACCGCAGCACCTTGAGGCACCTGTGACCACCCCCAGCGCCAAGCGCGCCCCCCGCCCGCACCGCCGCCCGAAGAAGGACCCGGCCCGGATCGTCGCGTTCCGCGCGCTGCGCGCCGTCGACGAGCGCGACGCGTACGCCAACCTGATCCTGCCCTCGCTGCTCCGCGAAGCCGAGCAGAAGGGCATGGACCGGCGCGACGCCGCCCTCGCCACCGAGCTGGTCTACGGCACCCTGCGCCTGCAGGGCACCTACGACGCGATCATCGCCGCCTGCATCGACCGGCCGCTCGGCAAGGTCGACCCGCCGGTGCTGGACGTGCTCTCGCTCGGCGCGCACCAGCTGCTCACCACCCGCATCCCCAGCCACGCGGCCGTCTCGGCGACCGTCGAGCTGGCCCGGGTGGTGCTCGGCGACGGCAAGGCCAAGTTCGTCAACGCCGTGCTGCGCCGGATCAGCGCCCACGACCTGGACGCCTGGATCGAGCAGGTCGCCCCGCCGTACGACCGGGACGCCGAGGACCACCTCGCGGTCGTGCACTCCCACCCGCGCTGGGTCGTCTCCGCGCTCTGGGACTCGCTCGGCCGCTGGCAGCCCGACGCCTCCGGGCGCACCGCGATGGAGGAGCTGCTGCGGGCCGACAACGAGCGGCCCGAGGTCACCCTGGTCGCCAGGCCCGGCCGGGCCACCGTCGGTGAGCTGGCCGACGCGCTGCCGGAGGCCGAGCCGGGGCGCTGGTCCCCGTTCGCGCTGAGGCTCGCCGAGGGCGGCGACCCGGGCTCGGTCGCGGCGGTGCAGGAGAACCGGGCGGGCGTGCAGGACGAGGGCAGCCAGCTGGTCGCGCTGGCGCTGGCCTCGGCGCCGCTGGAGGGCCAGGACCGGCTCTGGCTGGACGGCTGCGCGGGCCCCGGCGGCAAGGCCGCGCTGCTCGGTGCGCTGGCCGCCGAGCGGGGTGCGGCACTGGTCGCGAGCGAGAAGCAGCCGCACCGGGCCCGGCTGGTGGCACGGGCGCTGGCGGGCAACCCCGGCCCGTACACCGTGATCGCGGCCGACGGGACGCGCCCGGCCTGGCGCTCCGGCGGCTTCGACCGGGTGCTGGTCGACGTGCCGTGCTCCGGCCTCGGTGCGCTGCGCCGCCGCCCGGAGGCGCGCTGGCGGCGCCGGCCGGCCGACGTCGCGGCCTTCGGCCCGCTCCAGCGGGACCTGTTGCGCTCGGCGATCGAGGCCACCCGGGTCGGCGGCGTGGTCGGCTACGCGACCTGCTCGCCGCACCTCGCGGAGACCCGGGCGGTCGTGGACGACGTGCTGCGGGGCGAGGGCGGCCGGGTCGAGTGGATCGACGCGCGCCCGCTGCTGCCCGGCGTCCCGGCGCTCGGCGACGGGCCGGACGTGCAGCTGTGGCCGCACCTGCACGGGACGGACGCGATGTACCTGGCGCTGCTGCGGCGCACCGCCTGACGTCGTTCCGATGTCGCCTCCCCGGCCGGGGCCGTCACCTCGGCCGGGGCCGGCGATCCCGGCCGTGTGCACCCTGATCTTCCTGCCTGCCTGCACCGGGGCGCTCCAGGCGGTCATCGGCGCGGCGGGCATCCTGTTCGCCGCCTGGCGGACGCCGCGGCGGTCCGGGCCGGAGGAGGACCGTCGGTGCGGGCCCCGGGGGGATGCGACGGCGTGCGGTGTGGTGACGGTCACGGCCGTGGGTGGCTTGCATCTCCCGCGGGGGGAGGTAGCAGGGTGGTGGCCATGAACGGCGACGTGACGTACACCATCGGTGAGCTGGCCAGGCGGACTGGGCTGACGGTCAAGACCGTCCGCTTCTACTCGGACCAGGGGATCGTGTCGCCGGCCGACCGCAACCCGGCCGGCCACCGGCGGTACGGCGCCGACGCCGTCGCGCGGCTGGAACTGGTCCGTACCCTGCGGGAGCTCGGGCTCGGACTGCCCGCGATCAGGCGGGTGGTGGAGCGTGAACTGACGCCGGCCGAGGTCGCCGCCGCGCAGGCGGAGGCGATCGACCTCCGGATCCGGGTGCTACGGCTGCGGCGGGCGGTGCTCGGGGCGGTGGCCAGGCTCGGGTCGACGCCTGAGGAGTTGACGCTCGTGCACCGGTTGGCCCGGCTCACGCAGGACGAACGGGGGCGCCTGATCGCGGAGTTCCTGTCGGGCGTGTTCGGCGGGACCGGTGGCGACGAGCGGTTCTCCGCCGTGGCGCGCTCGTTGACGCCGGAGCTGCCGGAGGATCCGTCGGTCGAACAAGTCGAGGCCTGGGTGGAGTTGGCGCAGCTGGCGGGGGACGCCGGGTTCAGGGCGCTGCTGCGCGGGCTCGCCCGGGCGGAGGCGGCGGAGGCGGTGGTGGGGGAGGCGCGGGCCGGCACGGGCTTGCCGAGGCCCGGACTGGCGGTGGCGGTGCGGGAGTTGGCCGGACCGGCGGTCGCGGCCGGGGTGGACCCGGGGTCGGCGGAGGCGGCGGCCGTCGTCGCGGAGCTGGTGGAGCGGTACGGGCAGTGGTGTGCGGGCGCGGTGCCGGGGGACGCCGGGGCGCTGCGCGACCGGTTGGCGGAGCGGCTGGGGGCGATGGCCGATCCGCGGCGGGAGCGGTACCTGGAGCTGCTGGCGGTGGTCAACCAGTGGGCTGCGCCGAAGAGTTGGGCGGCGGAGGTGGACTGGGCGGTGCGCGCCGTGGCGTGAGCCGGGTGCGGGGGCTGCGTGGTTGTGGCTGAGGTTGTTGCGGTTGCGGCAGTGGCTGGGCGGCTATCGGCGGGCGGGGTCGGGGAAGGTGGTGAGGAAGGCGTGGGCCTGGGCGCGGAGGTGGTCGACCGGCGGGTCCTCGCAGATCACCTCCAGGCCGAGTCCGGTTGCCCGGCCCAGGTCGTAGTAGGACTGGTAGGCGAGGTACGGGCGGTGGTCGTCGGTGGGGTCGAGGCCGACGGCGAAGGTCGCGAAGTGGGGCTGCGGCCCGCCCTCGGCAGCGGCCGATCCGGTGCGGGAGAGCTGCCACTCGAACTCGTACGGCTCGGGTTCGGCGGGCAGGTCCAGCAGGGCCTGGGCGAGTCGGCGGACCTCCTCCGGGTTCGCGAAGGGGATCGACTCCGACCAGGAGGGGGCCGAGGCGAGCAGCTCCCAGTCGTCGCCGGTGTGGCCGACGGTCAGGGCCCATGCGCCCTGCCGGTCCTGCCAGTGGCAGCTGATGATCGGGTCCACGGCGGTCAACCTCCCTGTGGTACCGGGTCGTTCGTACCTCCTCATCGTGGCACACCGGGCGGCCCGGGGCCTCGGCCGTGAGCCGTCCTCGGGCCCGCTGCCAGGCCTTCTGGAGCGTGTGATGGCCGGGGCGGCAGCGGGGTAGGCCCGGTCAGTCGGTGCCGGGAGCGGGGTGCCAGGGGCGGTCGGGGCGGGTCGGGACCGGGGCGGAGGTGAGGCGCAGCGCGTACACCTCGCGGTCGGTCGCCTCGTGCGGGACCTGGCCGAGGTACTCGTGGCCGGTCAGGTGGCACCAGGCGGGGAGGTCGAGCGGGGCGGCGGGGTCGGTGGTGTGGATGTGGACCACAGCGCCGGCCGGGAGGTGCGCGATCCGGGCGCGCAGCCGGAGCAGGAGCTGGACGCAGAGCAGGCCGGTGCCGTCGATGGCGAGGTCGGGGGTCTCTGCGGCGGCCTTGGGGGTGGCGGCGTCGGCTGCGGTCATCGGGGGGTCTCCTGGGTGATGCGCCAGAGGCGGCGGGGCAGTTCGCCTTCCTCGAAGGGGTGGACGTCGGTCAGGCGCCAGCCCTCGGCGAGCGCGTCCACCAGCTCGCGGGGGAAGAAGTGGACGGCGAAGCCGCCGTGCTCCCAGATGTCGTCCCCGTGTCCGGTCCCGGCGCCGTAGTGGGCGTCGCCGGTGTGGCGGACGGTGTAGACGAAGGTGCCGCCAGGGCGCAGGACCCGGTGGACCTCGGCGACGAGCGCCTCGATCTCCTCGGTGGAGAGCGCCATGCAGAGCAGCATGTGGGCGAAGACCGCGTCGACGGAGGCGTCGGGGAGTGGGAGCGGCTCGCGGACGTCGTGGGTGAGGACCGAGAGCCGGTCGGCCAGGCCCTGGTCCGCCGCGGCGGCGCGCAGCTGTTGCAGGCCGGTCGGGCTGAAGTCGGCGGCCGGCACGCGGAAGCCCGCGCGGGCGAAGTGCAGCGCGTCGCGCCCGTGGCCGGCGCCGAGTTCCAGCACGTCCCGCGCCCCGGCGGCGGCGAACACCTCGGCGGCGTACTCGGCGGGGGCGGAGGGCTGCTCGCCGTACATCCCGGGGTTGGCGGTGTAGGTCTGCTGCCAGTGCGCACGTTGGGTGTCGGCGAGGGTGTGCTCCAGGCCGGGCCCGGTGCCGGGGGTGTCGGTCATGGTGCTGTCCTTCGCGCGGGGTGGTGCGGGTGGTGCGGGCGGTGCGGGGTCAGCCTAGGACGTGGGGCGCGCGGTGGGTGTGCCGGGGTGCGGTGGGCGTGCGGCGGGGCCTGGCCGGGGCGGGCGGCTCAGCCGAGACGCTGACCGGGGGCGGTGCCGCCGAGGCGGGTGAGCAGGGTGGACAGTCGGCTGAGGTCCTCGGCGCTCCACTGCTCGGCCGCGAAGTGGTCGGCGGCGACCTGCCGGGCGGTGTACAGCATCTCGGCGAGCCGCTCGTGCCCGGTCGGGGTGAGGGCGGCGTAGGCGACCCGGGCGTCGCGGGCGGCGGTCTCGCGGGTGACCAGGCCGATCCGCTCCAACGGTGCGAGGCCACGGGTCACACCGGAGGCGGTGAGCCCGAGGGCTTCGGCGAGGTCGACCCGGCGCATCCGGCCGCCGGGGGCCTGGGAGAGGTGGAGCAGCATGGTGAAGTCGGCCAGGCTGACGCCGTGCAGGCCGCTGAGGCCGGCGTCGAAGCGCTTGACCACGGCCGTCTGGGCACGGACCAGCCGCAGGGCGGTATCCAGCGGGTCGGGGCCCGGGCCCGTCGTGGCCGGCGCGGTCGTGGCCGAGCCCGTTCGCCCCGTCTGTTCCGGCTGTTCTGTCATTGCCACCTCCTTGACTGCTCAAGTATATCCCGACGGGGAGCCGTCAAGGAGGTGGCGGAGGGGGGGAGGGGGCAGATCAGTGAGCGGTGTTGGCGGCGCGGCGCTGACGCTTGCCGAGCGGCGCCTGGGAGAGGTCCTCGGCCTGGGAGCGGAGGTTCTTGTAGCCGTAGCCGCGTTCGGTGAGCCAGTTCTGCGCCGACTGTTCGGCCCGCTCGGTGGCGTCCAGGATGTCCTCCTCGGCCTCGCCCTCGTCGAGGAAGCGGAAGGTGAAGGCGGCCCTCGCGGACAGGTCGTAGCTGAGGTGGCCCTCGTGCGTGAAGGCGGCGTGCAGCACGTCGTGCTCGGGTGCGGCGGCGAGCAGTTCGGAGCGCTGTTCGTCGGTGAGGCCGTCGAAGACGCCGCGCACCATGATGCGGAAGGTTCGAGTGGTCATCCCCCGACCATAGGCAGGACGGGACGCCGGCCGCCAACGCGATTTCGGGCGCCGCGGTGTCTCAGCCTGGAGACAGCCCACCTGGACGCCTACGGCATGGATCCCTTCACGATCAAGGCGGAGGGCCGGCGGGGTGACCGGCTGGTCTTCTGTGCCGGGGACACCGGGCGTGCCCTGGGGGTCCCGCAGACGCAGGAGGCCGAGCTGCGCGAGCGGTTGGCGGGGCTGGGGATCGGGGCGGGTGTGTTTCGGCACCCGTAGGCGGTCGGGTGTGAGGGTCAGTCGGGGGTGAGCGCTTCGGCGAGCCCGTCCGCGTACCGGGTGAGCCGGTCGAGCTCGGGGCCGCTCCGGGCGCGCCGGAAGCCGTGCCGTCGGCCCCGGAAGGCGGCCTGGACGGCGTGGAGTTGGGCCCAGCGGCGGGTGCGTTCGCGGTCCGGCTCGGCGGCCTCGGTGAAGACGTCGAGTGCACGGAGGAGGGTGCGGTTCACGTCCGTCGCGTCGAGCAGGGTCAGGGCGTGGACCTTGAGCAGAGTGCCGCCGTCGTAGGCTCGGTCGCCCGCGTAGCCCTTGGGGTCCACGGCCGGCCAGGGTTCGCGCTCCGCCCGCAGGATGTTGCGGGGGTGGAGGTCGCCGTGGACGAGCACGTCCGGCTGGCTGCGGGCGAGTTCGCGGACGGTCGCGAGGGCGGCGCCTACCGTGCGGGCCGGAAGGGCGTGGGCCAGGGAGGCCGCGTCGGCGCGCAGTCGGGCCTCCCAGTCCGCCGCCTGCTCGCTCAGCCGGGGCAGGCCCGGCGGTGCCGGGACGGCGAGTCGGCGGCTGAGCCGCCCGGCGACCGTCAGCACCTCGTCGCCGTCCCGGACCTCCGCGAGCGTTGCCGGGCTCGCCCGTTCGAGCAGCATCGCGAAGCGCTCGTCGTCCCGTTCGTACAGCCGGACGGCGCCCCGGCCCGCCCACACCGTGAAGGCGTCCGGCTCGTGGACGTTGCCCGGGTGGGGGAGCGAGACCTTCAGCACGGCCGCGCGCCCCGAGGCCTGCCGGACCGGGAGGATCAGGCCGACGCCGCCGTGGGTGGCCGCGCCGTCCCGTACGCAGCCCCAGCGGTCCAGCAGTTCGGCGGCGAGGCCGGGGAGTTCGGCGATCCAGGACGTGCCGGAGGCTCCTTCGCGGTCGACGGTGGTGCGGGCGAGCCCGTCGGGGACGATGATCACGCGGGTTCCTTGCAGGGCTGGGGGAGGGGCGGTGCGGGCTGGTGCGGCGGTTGGTTCGACCGGGCTCAGGGGGCGAAGGGGCCGAAGGTCGTGGCGGCGAGGCGGAGCGCCGGTGCCGGGGTGTCGGGCCCGGTGCCGACGGAGTAGACCAGCCGCTTGCGGAGGTCCGGGGTGGTGAAGAAGCCGCCGGAGTACCCGAGGTCGTGTCCGGTCTTGCCCCAGAGCACCGTGCCGTCCCGCAGGGCAATGGCCGTCAGCCCGGCGCTGTGGCAGGCCCGACCCTTGTCCGGACCGAACCGGCACTCGTCCGCCCCGCGTACCGGCAGCAGCCGGCCCGAGGCGTCCCGCGGCAGGGTGAGCAGGTCGTGCAGCTGCTGGGGCGGCAGGAGTTCGCCGTCCAACAGGGCGCGCAGGAAGCGGTCCAGGTCGGCCGGGGTGGAGACCATCGACTCCGGGTTGCCGCCCTGCTCGGAGACGTCCGTCGGGGTGCCCGCGTTGTCGGGGTAGTAGCCGGCCAAGTGGGGCTCGGGCATCGCGGGCCTGCCCTCCGTCACCTCGGTGTGCCGCAGGCCGAGCGGCTTCAGGATGCGGGCCGTCACCTCCTCCCTGATCGTGTGTCCGGTCACCTGCTCGATGATCCGGCCCGCCAGCCGGTAGTTGAAGCTGTTGTACTCCTGTGCGGTGCCCGGATCGAAGGCCGGGCTCGCCTCGGGCAGGCCCTTCTCCGGGTGCGGGCGGAGCGTCCGCTGGATGACCAGGTCGAGTGTCTCGTTCGCGAACCGGTGGGCTATCAGGCCGTCGTGGTCCTCGACCTCCGGGCCCTCGACGGCCTGCGGAAGTCCGCTGGTGTGGTCGAGGAGTTGGCGGACGGTGATCGGCAGCTTGAAGCTCGCGGGCAGGGTGCCGGGCAGGTACTGCTGGACAGTGCCGTCCAGGGAGATCCGCTGCTCGGCGGCGAGCTGGAGCAGCACCGCGGCGACGAAGGTCTTGTTGATGCTGCCGATCCGGAACGCGGCGTTCGGCGCCACCGGCCGCCCACTCACCGGATCGCCCGCGCTGCCGCGCCAGGCCCGGCCGTCGACCGTCACCCGGGCGACCGCGCCCGCCACCGGGTCGCCCGGCCGGGCGGTGATCGCGGCGTCGAGGGCGGCCGGATCCGGACCGGTGGGCGGTGCCTGGCCGACGGCGGGCGAGGGCGCGGGCTCGGCGGCGAGGGCGGGTGCGGCGGGCACCGCCGCGAGGAACAGGGCAGCGAGGCCACGTGCGAGGGTGGAGGGTTTGGTGACTGCCATGTGCTCTCCGATGCCGTTGGGGCGAGTGTGGCGCGGGCCGATCCGCCCAGGGGAACACGAAGCTGACGCTCGTTCAGTTGCACTCCGTCGGCACGGAGGTGGAGAGCTTGGTCGCGGAACACGGTGGAGACCCCCTTCCACGGCGGCCCGGATGGCCGCCGTCGCGGTGACTCCAAGACTGATCGCCGAGACCCCGGTCGCGCATGTGCCGATCGGCAGGAATCCCGCCGGAATGCGAGCGGCTCTCCCCTGTCGATCAGCAGGGGAGAGTTGCTCGCAATCCAGGAGGAGGGGGGTGGCTACACCCGTGCCGGGAGTCGGGTGCAGACCGTCCCCGCCACCAGCGGCGCCGGCTCGGCGCCCAGGGCGGCGAGGGTGAAGGCGGTGGTCAGCGCACTGATGTCGCGGGACTCGCGGATCAGGAGGTGGTTGGCGCCCGGGGCCTCGTACCGCGCGAGGTCCGGGACGACCCGCCGGGCGCGCAGCGCGTACTCCAGGGACTGGGTGGCGCCGGCCGTGCTGTGGTCCCCGGTGCCGTGGACGATCAGCACCCGCCGACCGGCCAGCTGGTCGACCGGGTCGCCGCTGGGCAGCCAGGGGGCGATCCCGGCCACGCCGACCACGGAGGGGTGTCCGGCGCACCAGAAGGCGGCGCGCCCGCCCAGCGAGTTGCCGATCAGTGCGACGGGGGTGCCCGGGTACAGCCGGGCGAGCTCGTCGAGCGCCCAGCGGGTGTCGACGGCGGTGTCGGCGTCGGCGCCGTTCCAGCCGCCGTGGCGGTAGCGCAGCAGGTGCACCGCGAGGCCGTGCGGCCGGCCGCGCTCGGTGAGCTCGGCGGCCAGGTCCCGCAGGCCCAGCTCGGCGAGCTTCAGGGGTGCGCGCCGACTGCGGATGAATCCGCCCGGCAGCAGCAGGGCGACGCCGTTGACCGGCCCCTCCCCCTGTCGCGGGGTCAGCTCTGCGGTGCGCGGACGCTGCGCTCGGAACACGCGAAATCCCTCCTGATGTGTACCGGCGGATTCTACGGTTCCGGCGAGGGGCCACGGTGCGCCGGCAGGGACCACAGGACCCAGCCGGAGACCCGGGTGCGCGCCGCCATGACCTTCGCCCAGCGGGCGCCGAGCGGCGAGGTCCAGGTGTCCACGACCTCGCCCCGGTCACCCGAACGGGTGAGTCCGATGACGGTTTCCCCGCCGCAGTGGTCGACCCGGACGTCGGCGGCGCCGGCCGACACCTCCCACCAGCCCGCGCCGAGCTCGGGCGGCAGGTCGGCGCGGGCCGGGACGGCCGCCGGGACGAGCGGGATGCCCAGCGCGACCACGGTGGCCGCCGCACGGCCGATCACGGCCACGGGAACCTCCCTGCGGTGTCGTGCGCGGCAACGGGGGCGGCGTCGGGATCGGGGGAGGCGCGTACAGCAGAACGAGCCGACCGGGCGTACGCGCACTGTCCGGCGCCGAGGTTCGCCCGGTCGGCTCGGCCCGGCGTGGAGATCGGGTGTGCCGGAGGCGCGGGGAAAACCTTCTACCTCGCCAACTGTCCCTCCACGGAGGAGGGTTGGGGTAGCCCGGCGGACGGCCGGCGCACCGATCGGCGCGCTCAGGCCGAGGCCGGGACGCGCTCCAGTGCCGCTCGGCCCGCCGGCCCCCAGGTGCGCCGCCCGCCGGGCCGTCCGCGCTCCCGGGCCGGGCTGACGGAGATCAGCGAGGGGCGGGTCGGCGGAGCGGGAAGTCGGTCGGGTCGACTTCCTGCTCCGGGCCGGGGGGCGGGTGGGGCCCGGTACCCGCCGTTCAGTGCGGGCCGGCGGCCGGTACGGCCCGGGGATCGGGGTGGCGCGGGGTCCAGTGCAGCTCGCGAGCGGCCTTGGCGTTGGAGACCCGCAGGGTGGTGTCGAGCATCAGCTCGCCGAGGTAGGGCACGGCGGCCCGCAGGGCCCAGCCGGGGAGGCGGAGGGCCGGGCGGCCGCGGCGGGTGGTGGTGGCCAACTCGCCGAAGCTCGCCGGGTGGTCGCCCGCGAGGTTGTACGCCTCGCCCGCGCGGCCGTGCTCCAGCGCGGCCAGCGTGGCGGTGGCGGCGTCCTCGACGTGGATCCACGGAACCACCCCGCCACCGCCCAGCGGAACCGGCATCGGGCGGGTGCCGGGGGTCGGGTCGAACCACGTGCCCGGGCCGTGGAACAGGCCGTAGCGCAAGGCGATCCCGGCGACGTGCGGAGCGTCGAAGGCCCGCTGCTCGGCCTCGACCAGGCCGGTGACGACATGGTCGGAGGCGGTGGTCCGGGGGCCCGTGCCGTACACGCCGAACGGGGCCTCCTCGCCGAGGAACCGGCTTCCGTGGTCGCGATAGCCGTACCCGAGGACCAGGGACTGGGTGAGGAAGCGTTCGGCGCCCATGGCCCGTGCGGCGGCCAGCAGATTGGCGGAGCCGCGGACGCGCAGCACGTTGGTCGGATTGTCGGCGGCCACCCTGCGGGAGGGCGTGCGGAGGGCGGTCAGCTGGTGGACCACCGCGTCCGCGGCCAGGCCGTCCACCGCGCGCAGCAGCCCCTCACGGTCCAGCGCATCGGCCCGTACGGGCGTGCAGCCCGCGGCCAGGACGGCCTGCGCCGAGTGCTCGGAGCGGGCGAGGGCCAGGACCTGGTGGCCCGCGCCGATCAGCACCCGGGTCAGCGGGGCGCCGATGGCCCCGGTCGCACCTGCCAGCAGTACGCGCATCGTCCGCTCCTTCGAGTTCTTCGAGTCCTTCGGGCCGGGCCGTGAGGCCGCCGCCAGCAGGGACCGGGCAGGCCGCCGGAACGTGACACGGCGGTGGGCGCAGGGGCTCGTGCAGGGGTTCGCGGGCGGGCTCGGGCCGTGTTCGCACCAAGGGCTGGTAACGCTGTTTCCCATCGGTTACGTTGTTACCCATGAGCACGCCCTACCAGGACGCGCAGCGGGTCGGCCAGGACGCCGTACGCGCCGTGATCCTCGACTGCGCCATCACCCTCCTCGTCGCCGAAGGCCCCGCCGCGCTGACCGTGCGCCGGATCGCCGCCGAGATCGGTTCCTCGACCAAGGTGCTGTACACGATGTTCGGCGGGAAGGAGGGGCTGCTCGACGCGCTGTACCGCGAGGGCTTCGCGCGGCTGCGCCGGGCGCAGGAACAGATCCCGCGCGGGGAGGACCCGTTGGCGTACCTGACCGAGCTCGGCCGGGCCTACCGCGAGCGGGCGATCGCCGAACCCGCCTACTACCGGGTGATGTTCGAGCAGCCGGTGCCTGGATTCCGGCCCGGCGCGGAGGCGCTGGCCGTGGCGGACAGCGCGTTCGGCGCCTCGGTGGCCGCCGTGGACGCCTGCATGGCGGCCGGAGCCTTCCGGCCCGGCGACGCCCAGGAGGTCTCCAGACTGTTCTGGGCGGCCACCCACGGCGCGGTGAGCCTGGAGCTCGCCGGCCACTTCGCACCGGCCGAGGCCGGGGCGCGCTACGAGGCGCTGATGGCCGCGCTGGGGCGGGCGTTCGGCGCAGACACCCCATCATCACCTGACGTGAGGTCGACACCATGAGCCGGGACACCGTGAGCAGCAACGGCACGAGCCGCGACGGCGCGAGCAGCAACGGCACGAGTCGTAACCGCTACCTGTCCGGGAACTTCGCCCCGCTGACCGAGGAGGTCACCGCCTACGACCTGCCCGTCACCGGCCGGATACCGGCCCATCTCGACGGCCGCTACCTGCGCAACGGCCCCAATCCGCTGGGCATCGAGGACCCGGCCGCGCACCTGTGGACCCTCGGCGCGGGCATGGTGCACGGCGTCCGGATCCGCGACGGTCGCGCCGAGTGGTACCGCAACCGTTGGGTCCGCTCCGGCGCGGTCGCCGACCGGCTCGGCGAGCCCCGCCGCGGCACGCCCGTCGACGAGCGGCTGGACATCTCCCCCAACGTGCAGGTCGCGGGCCTCGGCGGGCGCACCTACGCGCTGATCGAGGGCGGTATCCGCCCCTACGAACTCACCTACGAGCTGGACACGGTGGGGCCGTGCGAGCTGGGCGCCACGCCGGAGGGGTACAGCGCCAACGCCCACTCGATCCTCGACCCGCACACCGGGGAACTGCACTCGCTGGCCTTCCGCTACGGCTCGGACCACGTGCAGCACATCGTGATGGACGGCGGCGGCACCGTCCGGCGCAGCACGCTGATCGAGGTGCCCGGTAACCCGTACATGCACGACTTCGCGCTCACCGAGCGGTTCGTGCTGCTGTACGACACGCCGGTGGTGTTCAGCGCGGCGCACCTGGCCACCGGCGTGCCCTTCACCTGGGACGAGCGGCGCGCCGCCCGGGTCGGGGTGATGCCGCGCGAGGGCGGCGCGGTGCGGTGGTTCGAGCTCGCGCCGCACCTGGTCGGGCACACCCTCAACGCGTACGAGCGGTCGGCGGACTCGCTGGTCGTCGACGTCGTGCGCCACCCTCCGGGCATGGACCTGCGCACCATCGGTGCGAGCCGTCCCACGCTCGACCGCTGGACGATCGACCTGGCGGCGGGGACGGTGCGGGAGGAGCGGCTGGACGACCGGGTCCAGGAGTTCCCGCGCCTCAACTCGCGTCACACCGGCCGCCCCTACCGCTACGGATACGCGGCCGCCGTGGAGCTCTACGCGTCGCCGGCCGGCCCAGGGGACGACCGCCCGGCGGAGGGCTTCAGCAACGCCCTGCTCAAGCACGACCTGAGCCGGGGGACCGTCGAGGCCCACGAGTTCGGGCGCGACGGGGCGGTGGGCGAGGCGGTGTTCGTCCCCGCCGAGTCGCCGGCGGCGGAGGACGACGGATACCTGATGGCGTACGTCCTCGACCCGGACCGGGGCGCGACGGACCTGGTGATCCTCGCCGCCCAGGACTTCACCGGCGAGCCCGTCGCCCGGGTCCACCTGCCGGTGCGGGTGCCGTTGGGCCTGCACGGGAACTGGGTTCCGGGCGGGGAACCGGGGCAGGGGTAGGGGGGCCGGCAACGGGGTGGGCTCGGCGGAGCCGGAGGCCCGCGGTGGCGGCGAGGATCCGTCATGGTCCCGGTGGCCGGGGCCTGGTATGTGCGGGTCATGGCCGGGGTTTTCCCTGCTCTTTGTTTCGGATCATGGCGCGCTCTGCGACGATCCGATGATCGTCGCCCCGATGCGGTGGGCGGCGCGTTGCAGGGGAGAGACCGGCATGGCTGTTCGGCCCGAGGACAGTGTCGTCCGGGCGAGGCGGGGAGCCAGGTTCGCCTGGGACAGGGAGACCTGGATGGTGGTCTCCGGCGGGGTGCTGGGGGCGATGTTCGCGAGCATGGGGCTGGCGGTGCTGTTCGGCCCGGCGAACGGGTTCGGCGGCGACAGCCTCGCGTACATGGGGATCATCAGCATCCTCGGGCTGATGCCCTGCGGTGCGGGCTTCGTCTGGGCGCTGATCCACCCGAAGGCCGGGTTCCCCTCGGCCGCCGTCGGTGCGCTGCTGGGGCTCGGGATCTTCGTCGGCTTCGCCGGGGACGGCCTCAACGACTCCTGGAAGGCGCCGCTGGACCGGCCGTCCACGATCCGCGCGGTGGGCAGCTGGACCAGCGGGGACCTGGTGGTGCGGGCCAGGCCGGACCTGGTGGTGGCGTACCGCAGCGCCACCGGGGCCGTCGCCTGGCGCTGGACCCCGCCCGGGGAGGACTCGGTGTGCGCGATGAGCAGGGGCACCGGGCCCGACGGGACGGGACGCGGCGGCGCCGTCGGCCTGATCGGCCACTCGCCGCACGGCACACCGTGCTCGGCCGTCACCTCGCTCGACCTCGCCGACGGCACGGAGGGCTGGACCGCCACCGTGGACGCGCCCGCCCGGGACGGGGACGACGCGACACCGGACGTGGTCGCGGTGGCCGGGCAGCAGGCCCTCCTCCAGGAGAGGTCCGGCTGGCGCGCCGTCCGGCTGGCGGACGGCCGGGACGTATGGCGCAGCGCGGCCGATCCCGGCTGCTCCCCGTTGCAGGTCGCGGGCGGGCCCGGGGACGCCGTCACCGTCGCGCAGTGCGGTGACGCGGCGCCCGTACTGCGCTCGCTGGCGCCGGCGGACGGCCGGGAGCAGCAGCGGATCGCGCTGCCCGCGGCGGGCGGGCTGAAGAACCTCGCGGTGGTGTCGGTCGACCCGCTCGCGGTGTGGGTGGACGCCCAGGCCGAGCGCGGCACCCACGCGGTGCTCAGCTACGACCGGACCGGCCGGCAGCGGGCGGCGATACCGGTCGCCGGGGACGAGTACGACCTGGACGTGATGCTGGGCGGGCTGCACGCCTTCGACGAGTTCAGCGCCCGGCCGCTGTTCGGCGGGGTGGTGGTGGGGGACCTGTTCGTCGTGCCGGGCGAGAAGCCCGGCGACGTCGGCATCAGCGGCGGCAGGCACCCGAGCCGGACCGCCACCGGCCGGCTGCTGGCGTACTCGCTCACGGACGGCGGCAAGCGGTGGACGGCGGGACTGGACGACCAGGTGACCGGCCTGGTGGTGGACGGCGGCTCGGTGTGGGCGATGACCCGGGGCCGGGTGACCAGGGTGGAGGCGGCCACCGGGCGGCAGAGCGCCGTGCTGGACGTCAACGACACCGCGTCGCTCTACCCGGTGGACCTGTCGGTGTCGGGCTCGGAGCGGTTCACGGTGGTGGCGGAGGACGGGACGCGGGACGAGCCGCCGGTGCGGGTGATGAACTGACGGCGGCCGGCGGGCCGCCCCTGCCGTGTTCGCGGCTTGCCGTCGCCGCGCTGCGGTTTTCGTCCCCCGCCGCGTTCGCTGCTTGTCCCCGTCACGCTGCGGTTCGTCCCCGCCGCGTTCGCGGCTACCGGAAACCCGGGTAGCCGAGGACGAGGATCCGCTCCGCCGGGTTCCGGACGTAGGGGACCACCGTGCCGGTCGGCTCGAAGCCGAGCCGGCGGTAGAAGGCCCGGGCGCGCCCGTTGTCCTCGTGCACGCCCAGGGTCAGCGCCCCCACGGTGGTGTGCTCCCGGGCGTGGCGGACGACCGCGCGCACCAGGTCGGCGGCCGGGCCGGCGGCGCCGCGGTGCGCGGGGGTGACGTAGACCGAGTGGATGTGCACGTGGTCGGGGACGTCCGGCAGGGGCTCGACGCCGGCGATCCCGACCCAGGCGCCGGTCTCGTCACCGGCCGTGAAGGTGGCGGACTCCCGGGCCGTGGCCCCCTGGGCGGCCCGGTGCCGCCAGTAGTTCTCCGGGCGGGCGGCGGAGTCCGTGTACGAGGAGCTGAAGGCCTTCGGGGAGTCCCGCAGCGCCTCCAACGTGATCCCGCGCAGTTCCCGCCACTCCCCGGCGGCCATCCGGCGTACGTCGTAGTGCATGCGTCGAGCCTGGCACGGCTGTGCGGCGGCCGGATCACGCACGGGGATGATCTTCGCCACCCTCCGTGCCCCGTGACGGGGCCCGCCACCGGCGGATCTGAGCCTTCCCGGTGGTTGTGTCAGGCTGGTGGGGGAGCACCGCCGAGATCGGGAGACTCGTGATGGCCGAGATCAGGGTGAACGGGGTGGC
Organism: Kitasatospora sp. NPDC057542; assembly: GCF_042801945.1. Lineage (NCBI taxonomy): Bacteria > Bacillati > Actinomycetota > Actinomycetes > Kitasatosporales > Streptomycetaceae > Kitasatospora > Kitasatospora sp. NPDC057542. Next base: position 20,903 of record NZ_JBHVFE010000017.1, on the reverse strand, counting down.
GCTGCACTACGAGGCCCGAGGTGAGGGCCCCGGTGTCGTCCTGGTGCACGGTTCCTGGAGCGACGCGGACTCCTGGGCGCGGGTGCTGCCGGGCCTGGCCGAGTCCACCACGGCGGTCGCCTACGACCGCCGGGGGCACAGCCGCAGCGAGGACCCGCTCACCCAGGGTTCGGTGCACGAGGACGCGGCCGACCTGGCCGGGCTGATCCAGGGGCTGGGCCTCGCGCCGGCCTTCGCCTACGGCGACTCCTACGGCGCGCTGGTCATCCTCCGGCTCGCCGCCGCCTGGCCCGACCTGCTGCGCGGGATCGCCGTGCACGAGCCGCCGGGCACCGGCATCCTGCTCGCCGACCCGGACCTGCGCCCGATCGGCACGGCCTTCGCCGACCGGATCGCCGCCGTCCGGGAGCTGCTGGAGCGGGCCGAGTCGGCCGCGGCGGCCGAGTTGTACGTGGACAGCCTCGCCCTCGGCCCGGGTGCCTGGGATCAGCTGCCCGCGCCGGTCCGGCACACCTACATCCGCAACGCGCCCACCTACCTGGACGAGCTGCGCGACCCGGACGCGCTCGACCTCGACCTCACCGGGCTGTCCCGGTTCGGCGAACCGGCGCTGCTCACCCAGAGCGACGACAGCGCGCCGATGTTCGGCGAGGTGCTGGACCTGATCGACCTCACCCTGCCCAAGGCGGAACGCCACCTGTACGAGGGCGCCGGGCACGCCCCGCACGTGTCGCAACCGGAGGAGTGGGTGCGGGTGGTGCTCCCGCGGGCGTTGTTCTGAGGCTTCACGGTGGGCCGTCCAGGAGTCGACGGCCCACGGCCCGCCGTCGCATCAGTGTTCGGTGGCGCCCCAGCCGTCGTCCGGCAGATCGCGGTCCGGCTCGGGGCACTCGACGTGCTCGAAGCCCCACAGCACGGCCTTGTGCAGCACCCACTCCGGGGACGGCGGCTGGTCGTAGCTGTCGCGGTCGGTGAGCACCAGCTCGACCCGGACCTCCTCGGCCGGCGAGAAGAGCAGGTTCTTCTGGTCCTGGAGGTTCTCGTACGTCACCGTCTCCCAGGTCCCGCCGGAGGCGGTCAGCGCGGCCATCAGCTCCGTCTCGCCGACGTGGGTGTCGAGCGTCACCGAACCGCCGCCCGGCTGCGGGAGGTCCAGCTCGCCGTGCCAGACCGGCAGGGACAGCGAATGGAGCCGGCGGCAGCGGCAGAACACCGTCGGCACGTCGCCCCAGCCGAAGGCGTGCGGCCAACGCTTGCCCCGGTGGATGCGGCCGCCGTCCCACGGATCGCCGTAGTGGGCGGCGAGTTCGGGCAACGAGGCGCCGTAGCGCAGCTCGCCGAGACCGCCGGTGGTGGCCAGGCGGGTGACGAGCGGGAGGAAGCCCGTCAGCCCAGGCACCCGCGCACCGCCTCGATCAGGCGGTTCGCCCGGGCGTCGCCGTGGCCGATCATCCGGTTGGCGACGTAGCCGAAGCCGACGCCGAACTCGTCGTCGCCGAAGGCGAACTGGCCGCCGGCGCCGTCGTTGCCGAAGCTGCGCGCGCCGAGCAGCGGGCGGAAGGCGGGGGAGTCGAGCAGCAGGCCGGAGCCCCAGCGGGCGCCCAGGTCGAAGCCCAGGAAGCCCGCGCCGGAGGAGACTTCGCGCACCGCGTCGGTCACGGTGTCGGCGGAGAGCAGCCGCTCGCCGCCGTCCAGTCCGGTGGCCGCCGCCGCGTACACGCCCGCCAGGCCGGTGGCCGAGGCGACGGCGCCCGCGCCGGGCAGCTCGATCGCGTGCAGGGCCGGGTCGTTCCAGCCGTGCGGCACGTCCAGGCCGGGGAAGGCCAGGGCGCCGTTCATGGTGACGATCCGGGTGAGCAGGTGCTCCGGTCCGGGCATCGGGCGGCGGCCATCGGCTTCCACCAGCCGGGCCAGGCGCGGGAGTTCGCTCTCGGGAAGGCCGATCCAGACCGGCAGGCCGAGCGGCTCGGCGATCTCCTTGCGCAGGAACGCGCCCGGGGTCAGGCCGGTGATCCGGCGGATCACCTCGCCGACCGCGAAGCCGAGCACATGGCCGTGGTACTCGTAGGTCGTGCCCGGCTCCCAGAGCGGCTGCTGCGCCTCGACGGCCCGGATCACCGGCTCCCAGGCGGCGACTTCCTCGAAGGAGAGCGCCGCGTCCAGGGCCGGGATGCCGGCGCGGTGGCCGAGGATCATCCGGGTGGTGACGGCCTGCTTGCCGTTCCGCGCGAACTCCGGCCAGTAGCGGGCGACCGGCGCGTCCAGGTCGAGCCGGCCCTGCTGGGCGAGCAGGTGCGCGGAGATGCTCACCGGGCCCTTGGCACAGGAGAACACCGGGACCACGGTGTCCTGCGTCCAGGCCCGGCCGGTGCGCTCGTCGGCCGTGCCGCCCCACAGCTCGACCACCTTCCGGCCGCCGGCGAACACCGTGACGGCGGCGCCCAGTTCGGGGAACTCGGTGAAGTTGGCGGCGAAGACGTCCGCGACGGCGCCGAAGCGTTCGTCGGCCCAGCCCTGGTACTGCTGCATGATGTGGTGCCCCGTTCTGCCCTCAAGATCGACCGAACCACGCTACGGGAGCCTGGCGGCCGGGACGAGGGAATTTCGCCAGGCCGGGACTGGTGGGGCGGATGTGGCAGACTCGCCGGCCGTCGGGGAGGAGGAGCAGGCGGATTGCGAGGCACTGACGGCGCTCTGGGAGCGGCGGTGGCCCGGCACGGAACCCGTCGGGTACGAGATCAGCGACCGGTGGCGGGACGTCTGGGCGCGCTTCCACAGCCTGCCGGAGTCCAAGCGGTACCCCGACGACGAGCGGGAGTACGCGATCGTCCTGGAGCGCGGGGTGATCGTCACCGACACCGGCATGCGGCGGCTGTACCACCCGTACGACCGGGGCGCGGACGTCCACCTGACCACGACGGAGGAGCGCGACCGGCTGAAGGAGCGGCACGCCGACTGGCTGTCCCGCCACCCCGGCGGGTGGTGAGGGACGGGGCCGGCAAGGGCTTGCCGCCGACCCCGCCTGGTCCGGGCAGGGGCTTGCCGCCGCCCCCGTCCGCCCCGCAGAGTGTCCGGAGCGCGTTGACGATCACGTGCCTCGGCAGCCCCGGCTGCCGCAGCGAGCGAGGGAGCGACACATGGCCGTCAGTCTGAGCAAGGTCGAGCAGAGCGCGCCCGCGCTGGTGAGCCTCTACAAGACGGCCGGCGCCTCGGTCGAGCGCCGTGGGCTGAGCGGTCAGCGCGTCTCGGTGTACCTGGTGATCGACTACTCCGGCTCGATGAAGCCCTACTACAAGGACGGCAGCGTCCAGGCGCTCGCGGACCGGGTGCTGGGGCTGGCGGCCAATCTGGACGACGACGGGAGCGTGCCGGTCGTCTTCTTCTCCACCGAGGTCGACGCCCAGGTCGAGGTCGCCCTGGCGGACCACGCGGGCTGGATCGAGCGGATCGTCGCGGGCCTCGGCCACATGGGCAAGACCAGTTACCACCTGGCGGTGGACGCGGTGGTCCGGCACTACCGCGAGAGCGGCTCCACGGCGCCGGCCCTCGTCCTGTTCCAGACGGACGGCGGGCCGATCGACAAGGGTGCGGCGGAAGCGCGCCTGTGCGGGGCGGCGAAGCTGCCGATCTTCTGGCAGTTCATCGGCTTCGGCGACCCGGACAGCCGGCAGTTCGACTTCCTGCGGAAGCTCGACGAGCTTGAGGTCCCGGCGAAGCGGCCCATCGACAACGTCGGCTTCGTCCACCTGGGGCGCGATCCCCGGACGGTCTCCGACCGGAAGCTGTACGACCTGTTGCTGGCCGATCTCCCCGTCTGGCTCGCGGCCGCGCGGGCCCAGGGCATCGCACCGGAGGGCCCGGCGCTGCGGGTGCCGGCCGCTCCGGGGCCGGAGCAGCCGGAGCAGCAGGAGCGGTCGGAGCGCCGGGGCCTGTGGGCCGCTCTGACCGCGTGGCTGGGCGGGCGCGGCCGTACCGGCCGGGGAGCGTGAGCCCGGCGCGGTCAGGCGGTGAAGCGGGCGTCGCGGGCTTCGACGGCCCGGACGCCACGGCCGACCCGACGGGGCGGCCCTGGAGGGTGCTGGTGCGCGATGTGGAGTGCGGCAGAACCAGCGGGCGCGAATGCATCACCATGCCCCCTGCTTCACGCCCCTGACGCAGAGGCGGGCGCGGCCACCCGGGCCCGCGCCCCCTGCGTCTGTCCGCGCCCGCTCGCGGCCGTCGTCCACTGTGTCGACCGGATGAGGAACGGTGTCGCTGCCGTCTACCGAACTTCCGGGCTGGGCAGGCTCGGTCGGACAAGTGCCGACGAAAGGGGCCGACGATGGCCGCAGTTCACGAATCCGTCCTGGACGCGATCGGCGGGACACCGCTGTTCCGCCTCGCCCGGCTCGGCGCCGGCCTCGCCGCGCCGATCTACGCCAAGGCCGAGTTCCTCAACATCGGCGGCAGCGTCAAGGACCGCGCCGCGCTGTCCATGGTCCTGGCCGCCGAGCGCGACGGCCTGCTGAAGCCGGGCGGGACGATCATCGAGGCGACCTCCGGGAACACCGGCATCGGCCTGGCGATCGTCGGCCGGCAGCGCGGGTACCGGGTGATCGCCGGGGTGGCGGACAGGTCGGCGCCCGAGAAGGCGGACATCCTGCGGGCGTACGGCGCGGAGGTGGTGCTCGGGCCGACCGCGGTGCCGCAGGAGGACCCGCGGCACCTGTTCAAGGTGGTCGAGCGGCTCACCGAGGAGATCCCCGGCGCCTGGCTCGCCAACCAGTACGACAACCCGGCCAATCCCGAGGCCCATGTCCGGACCACCGGTCCCGAGATCTGGGAGCAGACCGGCGGGCGGGTGACCCACTTCGTCGCGGGCGTCGGCACCGGCGGTACCGTCACCGGCACCGGCGGCCATCTGAAGGAGGCCTCCGGCGGCACGGTGACGGTGGTCGGCGCGGACCCGGAGTCCTCCTCGTACGGGGGCGGGGACGGCAGCCCGTGGTTCGTCGAGAGCATCGGGCACTTCCTCCACCCCGGGACGGTGGAGGACCGCTGGCCGCAGGCCTACCGGTCGGAGGTGGTCGACTCCTTCGAGCGGATCCCGGACCGCGAGTCGCTGCTGACGGCGCGCCGGCTCGCGCGGGAGGAGGGCATCCTGGCCGGCCCGTCCTCCGGTACGGCGGTGGCGGCGGCGCTGCGGGTGGCGCGGCGGCTGGGCCCGGAGGACCTGGTGGTCGTGCTGCTGCCGGACTCGGGGCGCTCCTACCTGTCCAAGGTGCACAGCGACTCCTGGATGCGGGAGTGGGGCTTCCTGGAGGAACCCGGGGAGACGGCGGTGCGGGACGCGCTGGCGGCGGCGGGTCCGCTGGTGGCGGTCGACGCCGACGCGACCGTCGGTGACGCGGCGGAGGCGCTGCGGGACGCACCGGGCAGCGTCGCCCCGGCGGTGCTGGCGCGGGCGGTGCGCCCGTTCGGGGTGAGCGCGACCGAGGTGGTCGGTTCGGTGTCCCGGGAGGTGCTGACGGCGGCGCTGGCGAACGGCGCGGCCAAGCCGGGCGACCCGCTGGGCGCGCTGCTCGGGCCGGCGCTGCCGACGGTCGGCGTCGGGCAGTCCGCGGCCGAGGCCCGGGGGGTGCTGGCGGGCGGGCGCCCCGCGGTACTGGTGCTGGTGGACGGCCGGGTGGCGGGGCTGCTGACCAGGGAGGCCCTCGCTACCTGACGGTGCGTCAGGTGTCGCCCGCCGGCGCCAGGACGGCGGAGATCACCCGGTCCAGGGTGCGGTCGAACGCCCGGTCCGGGTCGGCGGGCGGGCCCGCGGTGGCGAAGGCCTGGGCCAGGTGCGGGAATTCGCCGCTCGCCGCCGCCTGGCCGAGGTAACCGACCATCTCGGCCTGCCACTTGGCGCCCGCGGCCGCGGTCTGCTCGTACTGCGCGAACTGGGTGATGAAGCCGTTGAACAGCGCCATCGCCTCCATCCGGGCGCCGCCGCCGAGGCCGGTGGGGGCGGTGGCGGCGAGGAAGTGGTCGGTGTAGCGCAGGGCGTTGGGGCCGATGCTGGGGCGGACCAGCAGCAGTGCGGGCAGCCAGGGGTGGCGGCGGGAGATGCCGAGCTGCTGGTGGGCGAGGTCGACGAGATCGGCTCGGACGTCGCCGCTCGGCGCGGACGGCAGTCGGTACTCGCCGGCGACCGCGTCGAGCATCAGGTCGAGCAGGTGCTCCTTCTTCGGGACGTAGTTGTAGAGCGACATGGTGCCCGCGCCGAGCGCCGCCGCGACCCGCCGCATGGAGACCGCGTCCAGGCCCTCGGCGTCGGCGATCCCGATGGCCGCGGCGGCGATCGAGTCGCGGCTGTGGGCCGGGCGCGGGCCGCGGCCGGTGCGCTCGGGGCGCAGCCAGATCACTTCGGGCGCCTCGGGAGGCGCGGGCTTGTTGGACGCCGGCGCCGGCCCGCTGGGCGGGGGCGCGGGCTCGCCCGGTGCGGGCGCGCTGGACGGCGTGGGCTTGCTGGACGGCGTGGGCTTGCTGGACGGCACTGGAAGATCACCTCGCTCTGCCCATCTTAGATACGTACGGCGTACGTAGTAGGATGCGCTTGCGCGCGCTTCTACGTACGCCGTACCTAGAGAAGGGGCAGAGCCATGTCCGACACCGCCCGGCCCGCCATCGAGATGGCGGGCGTGGAGAAACGCTTCGGCGCCACCGAGGCCCTGCGCGGCCTTGACCTCACCGTCCCGGCCGGCACCGTCTGCGGCCTGCTCGGCCCCAACGGCGCCGGCAAGACCACCGCCGTCCGCGTCCTCGCCACGCTCGTCGCCCCCGACCGCGGCACCGCCCGTGTCGCCGGGCACGACGTCGTCCGCGCCGCCGAGGAGGTCCGGCGCGCCATCGGCCTCGCAGGACAGCACGCCGCCGTCGACGAGGGCATCACCGGCCGCGACAACCTCCGGCTGCTCGGCCGGCTGCACCACCTCGGCGCCCGCCGGGCCCGGGAGCGCGCCGACGAACTGCTCGCCCGCTTCGACCTCACCGAGGCCGCCGACCGGCTCGTGCGCACCTACTCCGGCGGCATGCGCCGGCGCCTCGACCTCATCGCCAGCCTGGTCACCAGCCCGCCGGTGCTCTTCCTGGACGAGCCCACCACCGGGCTCGACCCGCGCAGCCGGCAGGCGATCTGGGACACCGTCGAGGAGCTGGCGGACGGCGGCACCACCGTGCTGCTCACCACCCAGTACCTGGAGGAGGCCGACCGGCTCGCCGACGACATCGTGGTGGTCGACCACGGCGCCGCCATCGCCACCGGCCCGCCGCACCGGCTCAAGGCCGCGATCGGCAGCCAGGTCTCCGTCACCCTGGCCGACCCCGGTCAACTCGCCGCCACCGCCGTGGTGTTGTCCTCGCTGACCGGCGGCGACGCGCAGGTGGACGTCGCCGAGCGGACCGTCACGGTGCTGACGACGCCGGGCGTGTCCGTCCTGCTGCCCTCGCTGGTGCGGGAGTTGGACGGTGCCGGGGTCGTCGCGCAGGACGTGGCGGTGCGGGCGCCTTCGCTGGACGACGTGTTCCTCGCGCTCACCCAGGAGTCCGCGGACGCGGGGAGGGCCGCCTGATGGCCGTCGCCGCGTACGCCGCCCCGCGACCGTCCGCCGTCGGCCGGCTGCTCTCCGACACCTGGACGTCGATGATCCGCGTCCTGCTCAACTACCGGCGTTCGCCGGGTCTGCTGGCCGCATCGCTCGGCGTCCCGGTGGTCATGGTGGTGGTCTTCGGGTACGTCTTCGGCAGCGCCATGCAGGTACCGGGCGGCGGTGACTACCGGGAGTTCCTGATGCCCGGCCTGTTCGCCATGGTGGCCACCAACGGCATCATGCCCACCATGGTCGGCGCCGCCCGCGACGTAGGGCGCGGGGTCACCGACCGGCTGCGCTCCATGCCGGTCTCCCGCACCGGACTGCTGCTCGGGCAGACCCTCGCCGACCTGCTGGTCAGCGTGGTCGTCCTGGCGCTGCTGGCCCTGGTCGGGCTCGCCGCCGGGTGGCGCGCCCGGCACGGACTCGCCGACGCGGCAGGGGCGTTCGCACTGCTGCTGCTCTTCCGCTTCGTGATGACCTGGGTCGGCACCCTGCTCGGCCTGGCCGTCGGCAAGGAGGAGGCGGCCGGCCAGCTCTCCGTCGCGGTCTTCCCGCTGGCGATGATCACCAACGCCTACGTGCCGACCGGCGGCATGCCCGGCTGGCTGCGGATGCTCGCGGACTGGAACCCGATCAGCTCCGTCGTCCAGGCCTGCCGGGATCTGTTCGGCAACCCCTCGGCGGCCGGTTCCGCCTGGCCGACGCAGCACGCCACGCTCGCCGCGCTGCTCTGGAGCGCCGTGCTGCTCGCGCTCTGCGTGCCGCTCGCCGTAAGGAAGTTCGCCACGCACGGGCGGTGACCAGGGGGCCCGGCACGCCCGTGAAATGTGCTGGACAGCGGGGTCGGTGTGGTCTTGGGTGGGGCGCCATGGAGTACACCCACCTCGGCCGCACCGGCCTGACCGTCTCCCGCCTCTGCCTCGGCACCATGAACTTCGGCCCCCACACCGAGGAAGCCGAGGCCCACCGCCTCATGGACACCGCCCACGAGCGCGGCATCAACTTCTTCGACACCGCCAACAGTTACGGCCGCGACAGCGAGGGCCGGCTGCGGGGCCGTACCGAGGAGATCATCGGCCGCTGGTTCGCCAAGGGTGGCGGCCGCCGCGAGCGCACCGTCCTCGCCACCAAGGCCTACGCCGACATGAGCGACTGGCCCAACGAGGGCAAGCTGTCCGCGCTCGCCATCCGCAAGGCCGTCGAGGCCAGCCTGCGCCGCCTCCAGACCGACCACATCGACCTCTACCAGATGCACCACATCGACCGGGCCACGCCCTGGGAGGAGATCTGGCAGGCGATGGAGGTCCTGGTCGCCCAGGGAAAGATCATCTACGTCGGCTCCAGCAACTTCGCCGGCTGGCACATCGCCCAGGCCCAGGAGGCCGCCCGCGCCCGCCACTTCCTCGGCCTGGTCAGCGAGCAGTCCCTCTACAACCTGCTCGACCGCACCGTCGAGCTTGAGGTCATCCCCGCCCTCCAGCACTACGGCCTCGGGCTGATGCCCTGGTCCCCGCTGCGCAGCGGCCTGCTCGGCGGCGTCCTGCGCAAGGAGCGCGAGGGCACCCGCGACCGCAGCGCCATGGCCTACGCGAGCGAACTCCTCGACCGGCACCGCGACCGCATCCAGGCCTACGAGGACTTCGCCGCCGAGCTCGGCGCCGACCCCGCCGACCTCGCCCTCGCCTGGCTCCTCTCCCGCCCCGCCGTCACCGCCCCCATCATCGGCCCCCGCACCCCGGCCCACCTCGACGCCGCCATCGGCGCGCTCGACCTCAAGCTCGACCAGAAGACCCTCGACCACCTCGACGACCTCTTCCCGGGCCGCCGGCCCGCCCCGGAGGACTACGCCTGGTAGGCCACTCGCGCCCGGCCCCGGCCCCGTCCCCCTGGCGCGGGCCGGGGCCTCGCCGCGGACCCGCCCCGGCGGCCACGCCCTCCGCCGTCCGGTGGCCGCCGAGGCGCGGCTGACGGGTGGACGGGGGCGGACGTCGGGCCCCGTCCGGGTGCGTGACGGGGACGGGGGACCGCCCCGCTGTGGTAGCAAGACAGGCATGAGGGAGCGGGAACGGGAGCAAGCGCGGGAGCGGGGCGGCGGCCGGGGGGCGTACCACCACGGGGCGTTGCCGGAGGCGTTGGTGGCGGCGGCGTTCGAGGTGCTGGACGAGGAGGGCCAGGAGAAGGTGAGCGTGCGGGAGGTGGCGCGGCGGGCCGGGGTGTCGGCGGGGGCGCCGTTCCGGCACTTCGCCGACCGGCAGGCGCTGTTGACCGCGCTGGCGGATCGGGTGCTGACGGACCTCGTGCGGTGGCAGGAGGCGCAGGTCGCGGCGGCCGGGCCGGACGGCGGGTCGGTGATGCGGGCGGTCGGGCTGGGGTTCGTCCGGTACGCGCTGCACCATCCGCGGCGGTTCGAGCTGTTGCGCTCGCGAGTGTTCGCGGCCTCGGGGGAGCCCGAGCTGCGCGCGCAACTGGACGGCATCGACCGGGCGTTGATGGACGTGATCGTGGCGGACCAGGAGGCGGGCCGGCTGCGCCCGGGGGATCCGGCGCTGGTCGGGCTGGCCGGGCAGGCACTGGTGTACGGGCTGGCGCAGATGATCGTGGACGGCTACCTGCCGGCCGGGAAGGCGGAGGAGCTGGCCGGGCAGGTGCTCGACACCTTCGGCCAGGGGATCGCCAACCAGCGTGCGCGGTAGCCGAATTGTGCTTGTGGTGAGCCTTGACCGGGTCATCCGGCACTGATGTAATCACCGCTTACATGGGTATGGGCGCGGGGAGGCAGAGATGTCCTGGTTCGCCAAGCCGCAGCCGGGCTACACCACCGCCGCCGCCACCGGCGACACCGTGGTGCTGCTGATCGGCATGCGGATCAACCGGTTCTGGGCCGTGCACCACTGGGGCCCGGTGATGTTCGCGATGTTCCGGATGCTGTACGAGCTGGGCCGGGGCCCCGAGCGCGGCCTGCGCGGACGCATCCTGCTGACCGCGTCGCCGCGCACCTACTACGTCGTCCAGTACTGGGAGTCGAAGGAGAAGCTGTACGGCTACGCGAGCGCGCCGGACGGCTTCCACCACACCGTGTGGGGCATCGCCAACCGCAAGCTGCGGGAGGGCAGGGCGCGCGGGCACGTCGGGCTCTGGCACGAGACGTACATCGTCCCCGAGGGCGGCTACGAGTCGATCTACTTCGACATGCCGGCGTTCGGCCTGGCCGGCGCCACCGGCCAGCTGCCGGTGGAGGAACGCGGACGGCACGCCGCGCAGCGCCTGGCCTACCGGTCGAGCGGGACCGGCGGCGCGGGGGAGCCGAGCGGCGCCGGGAAGCGGGACGGCGGGGCCGTGGGGGACGGCGCGGCGGGCGCGTAGGCGGCGGTGGCGGTGCGGCGGCGGGCGGCCCCCGTGATCTCCGCCGTGATCTCCGTCGTCGGCGTGATCACGTGAGGCGGGCCGGTCGGGCGAGTGCCTGAGTACGGGTACTCAAGGAGTGTCGTGAGTCGTCCGGGCGCCCCGGTGTGGGAGCGTCGGGGGATGGTCGATCAGGGCGGCGCCGCGCGGCCGGCGCGGGTGGTGCACGAGGTGCCGTACCGGGCGCAGTGGGAGTCCGCGGAGCTGGTGCGGGCCATCGTGGACGGCGAACTCGACGCGGCGCGGGACCCGCGCTGGGGGCAGTCGGGGGCGGCCAGCCCGGAGGAGTACGCCTGGTGGTCCTGGCGGCTGTGCGGGGTGGCCTGCCTGCGGATGGCGCTGGAGCACTGGTGGGGGGTGACCCCGACGGCGATGGCGCTCGCGGCCGAATGTGTGGCGGCCGGCGCGTACCTGCGGGACGGCGAGAGCCTGCGCGGGCTGGTCCACGCGCCGTTCGCCGACTACGTCCGGCACCGGTGGGGACTGGCCGCGCAGGCACGGGAGTTGACGCCCGGGGAGGTGTCGGCCGAGGTGACCGGCGGCCGGCTGGTGATGGTCTCGGTGCACCCGTCGATCCGGGAGCCGTACGGGCCGGAACCGGTGCGGCGCGGCGGGCACCTGGTGCTGGCGGTGGGTGCCACGGACACGGCGCTGCTGATCCACAACCCGTCCGGGTTCCCGGGGGAGTCGCAGGCCTTCGCGCGCGTGCCGTGGCGGTCGTTCGGGCAGTTCTACGCCGGACGGGGGATCGTGCTCGGTCCGCCCGGGGCGTCCTAGCCCTGACGTCGCGGACCCGTCACCGGGTGTCCGGCAGTCCCATCGGGTTGACCGGCAACTGGCTGCGACAGAGCGCCGAGATCGGCTTCAACGCCGCGGCCAGCCGGTCGAGTTCGGCGCGCGGGTAATCCTCCCAGACCCGGGCGGCGGCCAGGTCGGTGGCCGCCTCCAGGGCCTGGTGGCGGATCCGGCCGAGCTCGGTCACCGAGCCGGCCGCCGTCAGCCAGCCGCGCTCGACCAGGCGTTCGGCGGCCGCCTCCCACTCCGCGTCCGTCCACCCGCGCAGCGGTTGGATCATCTCGCGCCGCATGTCCATCGCGCAGCGGACCACCAGCGCCTCGCAGCCGTCCAGCCCGGCCGCCACCAGGGCGGCCACGTGGCCGTCGCCGCGGTGCTCGCGCATCACGGTGGCGGCCTGCCAGAGCCGTTCGTACAGTCCGCTCGGGCGGGGCAGCGCGGCGTTGGCGGCGGCCAGGACCCTGCCTGCGCAGTCCAGCCGGGCGGCGGCCTGTTCCAGGGTCTCGGCGACCAGCTCGACCTGGTCCTTGTCCACGTGCTCCAGCAGTCGGCCCAGGATCGTCGCCGAGGCCTTCAGCCTGGCGGTCAGCGCCTCCTGAGGACTCGCGTGGTTCCACACCTCCGGCAGGGCGCGCTCGACCATCGCCGGGGCGAAGTTGAAGAACGCGGCGGTCACCGGCGCGGCGTCCACCGCGCCGAGCGGGGCCGAGCGAGTGCCGAAGTAGCCGTGCAGGCGGCCCTGCAGACCCGCCTCCTCGAAGGCGGCGCGGCCCTCGGGCAGGAAGTAGGTGACGGCGTGCACCGGCTCGAAGAGCCACCACAGCGCGCGGGCGGGGTGGACGAGATCGGTCATCGGGAGACCTTCCTCGGACGGAGCTCCGGGCGGGCCGGGGAGCTCGGCTGGTCGGAGCGGCCCGGCAGGAGCCGCGGCGGGTGCGTGGACCGCACAAGGGCTGATGACCACGGCGACGGCCCCGGTAACCCCGGAAGGGGTGTGATGACGGTCACGTGGAGGCGGTGCCGTGCGGTCGGCGCAGATGCGGCGCGGGATGATGGGATGAGGTGCCCGCTCCGGGGGCGCCCAGCCCTCGCACAGCCCTCGCACGAAGGTAGTCGGTCATGGCCCAGATCAACCCCAGCATCCTGTCCGCGGACTTCGCCCGGCTTGCCGACGAGGCCGAGGCCGTCCGGGGTTCCGACTGGCTGCACGTGGACGTCATGGACAACCACTTCGTGCCCAACCTGACCCTCGGCGTCCCGGTGGTCGAGTCGCTCGCCCGCGCCACCGACATCCCGCTCGACCTGCACCTGATGATCGAGGACCCGGACCGCTGGGCCCCGCAGTACGTCGAGGCCGGAGCCGGCTCGGTCACCTTCCACATCGAGGCCGCCGCCGCGCCCGTCCGGCTCGCCCGCGAGATCCGCGCCAAGGGCGCCCGCGCCTCGATGGCGCTCAAGCCCGGCACCCCGATCGAGCCGTACGAGGACCTGCTGCCCGAGCTCGACATGGTGCTGATCATGACCGTCGAGCCCGGCTTCGGCGGCCAGGCCTTCCTGGACATCATGCTGCCGAAGATCCGCCGCACCCGCGAGCTGATCGCCAAGCACGACCTGGAGATCTGGCTCCAGGTGGACGGCGGCGTCGCGGCGAACACGATCGAGCGCTGCGCGGAGGCGGGCGCGGACGTGTTCGTGGCCGGCTCGGCGGTGTACGGGGCCGAGGACCCGGCCGAGGCGGTCCGCAGCCTGCGTGAGCTCGCCGGCAAGGCGACGGCGGACGCCTGGTGGGCCTGCGGGCACTGAGCCTGCCGCTGCCGCAGCCGCCGACCGCCGGATGGCCGGGCGCGGATGGAGGAACGTCGCACCGTGACGGATGATCGGTGACGACGAGCCCCTCTCCGCCCGGCCTTCCTCGTACGGTGGTGGAACCGCGCGCCGCGGGCCAGACCCTTCGCCGCCGACCAGGACTGACCCGCCGTCGGCCGGGCTGCCCGTCACGGGCAGTGTGAACGAGCGGACGGGGTCTACCAGCTCGCCCAGGGGAGGTTCCAGCCGCCGAGCCCGTTGTCGGGGGCGACGGTCTTCTCCTTCGTGTTCACGACCGTGACGACGTCGCCGATCAGCGAGCTGTTGAAGAACGCCCCCGCGGCGGAGGTGTCGCTGCCGCCCTCCGTGTCCTTGAGCGCGACGCAGCCGTGGCTGGTGTTCGCCTTGCCGAACGGGTCGCCCTTGTACCAGTAGTTGCCGTGGAGGTAGGTGCCGCTCCTGGTCAGCCGCATCGCGTGCGGGACGGCGGGGATGTCGTACTCGTTGCCGAGGCCGACGGTCTGGGAGTTCATGTGGGTGACCTTCTCCTTGGACATGATCACCATGGTGCCGCCCCACGACGGGTGCTTGTCGTCGCCGAGCGTGGCGGGCACGGTGGTGGTCTTGCCGTCCCGGACGATCGTCATCTGATGCGTGGCGGCGTCCGCGGTGGAGACCTGGGAGCGGCCGATGCTGAACGGCTCGTCCTTGTCGACGTCGCCCCACACGCCCGGGGCGACCTCGACGTTCTTCAGCCGGTAGTGGATGGTGACCTTGGTGCCCGGCTTCCAGTACTCGGCCGGGCGGAAGTCCAGCCGGTTGTCGTCGAACCAGTGGCCCTTCACCTCGGTGCCGTTGTCCGTCTCGAAGGTGATCGCCTTGGCGACGGAGTCCTTGTTCACGATCTTCGTGCTGAAGTCCACCTTGACGATCATGCCTACGCCGTACGTCTGGCCGTCGCCGACGTTGTCGTTGGTGGACACCTGCTTGTCGGGCGTGAGCGTGGTGAAGGCGGAGGTGGACGCGGCCACCAGGCCGTCGGCGTCCGCCGCCTGGGCGTTCACCGTGTACGCCGTGCCGGGCGTGAGCGCGGCGGAGGGCTTCCAGCCGGTGCCGTCCGGGGTGATCGAGCCCGGGACGGACTTGCCGTCCTTGTCGGTCACGTCGACGGTGGTGAGCTTTCCCTTGGAGACGGACACCCGCAGAGCGTTCGGCGCGACGCCACGGGCGCCGTCCTTCGGTTCGACGTCCAGCACCGCGGCCGACGTCCTCGGCGCATTCGCATTCGCGGTCCCGGTCCCGCCGGGGGCGGCGGAGGCTGCGGCGCCCGCTGTCCCGGCCGCTTCACCGCCCTTGCCCTGGTCGTTCCCGCAGGCCGCGGTCATCAGCAGTACCCCGCCCATCGTCAGTGCCACCGCGCCGCGGTTGAAGCGGTCGGTGGTGCGTATTGCGGCTCGGGCCGCCCGAACAGTGCTCACAGTTGCTCCCTCTCGGTGTTGGCCGCCAGCTTGTCCGCCCGCTCGTCCCGGCCACAACGGCAGGCCTGCGATCAGGGACCCGGGGACGCCCGTACATGCTCTGAGCTGGGAAGACGTAAGCTTCCTGGGACGCGTTCGCGGGACGGGGGAACCGCAGGACGGCGTGCCGCGTGCTTGTCTGCCGAAGCTCGCGTCATGGTCATCCGGTCGCCGGGGGACGGGACGGCGCCGAGCCCGACCGCCGGCAGCGGCCGGAGACGGGGCGCGGTCACGACGGGCGTCACGAGCGGGTGAAGGAACAGTGCCGAAGGGAATCGGGAAGTTGAGGGAGACGGACGAGGTCGCGCAGCTGCTGCGGGAGCTGAAGAGCCGGTCGGGGCTCAGTTACGGCGCGCTGGCGAAGCGGCTGCACCTGAGCACGTCGGCCCTGCACCGCTACTGCAACGGCGATGTGATGCCGACGGAGTTCGCCCCGCTGGAACACTTCTCGCGGCTGTGCGAGGCGACGCCGCAGGAACGCGTCGAGCTGTACCGGCTGTGGGTCATCGTCCGCGCGGCGCGTGGGAACAGGCCGCCCGCCGCCCCCGAACCGTCGGCGCCGCCCGCGCCTCCGGCGATATCCGAACCGCCGGCGCCTCCGGCGGTACCCGAACCGCCCGCGCCTCCGGCACCGGCACCGGAGCCTGCGCCGGAAGGCGCCGCCGAGGCCGATCCGGCCCTCGATGTCACCCGCCCCGTCCCGGACCGCGCCCTCGCGGTGCCGCCGCAGCGGCGCACCCGCCGCCGGGGCGTCCTCGCCGCGGTGACGGCCACCGCGGTGCTGGTCGCCGTCGGGGCCGTCACCACCGGTCTGAAGACCCACCTGGACGGTGACACCGACCCCGCTCGCGCCGCCGACGTCAGGTCATCCGCCGGATCCCCGGTCCCGTCCGTGGCCCCGCCCCTGTCCGCTGCCGTCGCTGCTGCCGGGGCGAGCCCGTCCGGGTCGACCGGCGGGACGGACCCGAGCACCAGCGCCCCGATCACCGTCGCCGTCCACCCGTCCGGCTGGACCACCAGGTGCGACCAGTACGTGGTCAACCGCCCGCCGTCCGAGGTCCCCCGACCGCCCGCCGTGCCGGACGTGCCGGGCTGGGCCTCCCAGGTCGGTGCGGTGCCAGGCCGCTACCAGTCGGTCAAGCTCACCGTGCAGGGCACCGGCTGGGACACCGTGCTGCTGACGGGCCTCAACGTCCGGATCACCCGGATCGCGGCCCCCCTCGCCTGGAACGTCTACTCCATGGGCGAGGGCTGCAGCGGTGGAGTCGGCGTTCGCTCCTACTCCGTCGATCTGGACGCGGCCCGCCCCGTTCCGGTCGTGGCCAAAGGCAGCAGCGCCAGCCTGCCGGTCAGGGTGACCGAGAGCGACCCCGTGGTCATCGAGGTCACCGCCGAGACCGCCTCCCACGACGTCAGCTGGTACCTGGAACTGGAGTGGGCCACCAGTAACCGGAGGGGGATGCTGCCCGTGGACCTCGGCCATGGCACCCCGTTCCGCACCAGCGCGGTGAAGGACCGGCCGCTGTACGCCTACCCGGCCGGCGGGCAAGCCTGGGAGCCGGCCCCGTCCCAGCAGTGACGACGACGCGGCCGGGGACGGGAACGGTCCGGCCGGCCCACGTCGACTCCGGTGAAGCCGTGGAGCGTGCTCGCAGGGTGCTACGGGGTTGGGGACGAGCGTGTTGTGGGGGAGGCCCTGCGAGCGCCTGCCCCGGGGCTCGCCGGCGTCGTCCCGGCGGCCTTCGGCGGGCAACACGCCGAGCGGGTGGGGCAGGTTGCACAGCACCTGACGGCGGTGGCCGCCCAGATGGTGGAACAGGGCTTCGTGAACGGCGCGTTCACGGCCGCCGCGTTGGAGGAAGCTCGTTCTGCCTGTGAGTTGTGGTCGCGTTGCCTCGTCGAACGGCGCCGAGGCCTTCGGTAGCCACTCCACCGAGGACATCGCGGCCGATGGCCTCGCCGGGTGCGCGCGCACCGGGTGACGGGCCGGGCCGTCCGCGGGGCCCGGGCCGTCCGCGGGGCCCGGGTGTCAGGCGGTCAGGCCGTCCAGTTCGGCGGCCCAGTCGATCAGGGTGTCCTCCGACCCCTGCGGCACCAGCGTGAAGGTCTCCCGGCGGAGCCAGCGCCGGACCTGTCGGGACGGGAGGTCGACGAGGACGACGCTGCCGCATCCCCGGAGCATGATGCGCAGGGAGGCACGGCCGTGGCAGGTGCAGGGCGGCCAGATGCGGACGTTGCCGAGGCCCGCGGGCTTCTGCAGGCCCTCCCACAGGAGGTCGCGGGAGAACTGCCAGGTGCCCGCTTCCGCTGCGGGGCCGAGGAACTCGAGTGCGACGGCGAACGGGTCGTCGCTGCGGTAGCCGAAGCGCACCGGGATGTCGACGGACTCGTGCTCGCCGAGGACGAGCCGGGCGTCGAGGACGATGCCGGTGCTGGTCACCTCCGGGCGGGGCTGGGGGCTGGAGAGGGAGTGGTGCGGGGGCATGGGTTCTCCTGGGCGGTGTAGGGGCGGGGCCGAGAGGGGCCGCCGTCCGGGCCGGCGTGGGCCGGGCGGTGCGGTGTCCGATCGGGACGGGGCACGCCGGACGGTCGGGGTGTCGGTGCCGGTGACGGTGCGACGCTCTCGCCTCGGGCCCTGGGAGCTGCCGAGGAGCAGGGGGAGGCGGAATCGCTCCTCAGGCTAGGAAGAGGTGTCGGCACGGATGTTCCGGCCGTGCACCGCGAGGTGACGATCCGCGCACCCTTCGCCCGGCGTACCGGACGGGGTGCGGGCTGAGGCTGTGGGACCTGCTGCAGGTTCCCCCGGAGGGACCGGCCTGACCTGGGGCGTCGTCGAAGCGCCGTTGCTACAGAGTGATGAAGCTTCGTCCGGCAATCCCTACGTCGGTCGGTGGTCAACGGTTCGGTGCGCGGCGAGAATGTCCACTACGAGCTGCCGCTCATCCCCCCGGCGACCTGTGGGTTCCGGACACGCTGAACCCGCGAGCCGACACGAACGGACAAGAACGAGCACCATGCACGAGCTGACGACGAACGACGGCGTGCGCCTGGCCTACCGCGACAGCGGAGGCGACGGGGTCCCGCTGGTGATGCTCCACGGCTGGGGGCAGACACAGGAGATGTTCCGCCACCAGGTCGAGGGGCTGGCGGCGGGCCGGCGCGTCGTGACGGTGGACTTCCGCGGCCACGGCCGTTCCGGCAAGCCGCGCCACGGCTACCGCGTCGCGCGCCTGGCCCGTGACGTCCTCGGCCTGGTCGACCACCTGGGCCTGGACGCCTTCGACGCGCTGGGCTGGTCGATGGGCGCCTCGGTGTGGTGGAGCTTCGTCGACCAGCACGGCACCGGCCGCATCCGCCGGCTCGTCCTGGTCGACCAGCCGGCCGCGGTGGCGGCGGTGCCCTGGATGACGGAGACGGAGCAGCACGAGAGCGGCGCCCTCTTCGACGTCGCCGGGCTCCTGGAACTGGGCGCCGCGCTGGCCGGCCCGGACGGCGCCGAGGCCCGCGAGGACTTCGTCCGCTCGATGTTCAGCGGCGACACCGACCCGGACCTGATCGCCTTCGTGACCGAGCAGATCCGCTCGACCCCGGCGTACGCGGGCGTCCCGCTGCTCTTCGACCACTGCGCCCAGGACTGGCGCGACGTGCTCGACCGCATCGACGTGCCGACCCTGGTGATCGGCTGCGGGAGAAGCCACGTGGACCCCGCCTCCCAGCGCTTCATCGCCGAGCGGATCCCCGGCGCCCGCCTCCACGTGTTCCCGGCGAGCTCGCACTTCCCGTTCCTGGAGAACCCTGGCGCGTTCAACGCCGTCGTGGAGGAGTTCCTCTCCTGATCCCTCCGCCGCCGTGACCGCCCAGCGGCGCGGCGGGCCGCCCTCCCCGTACCTGAAACGATTCGAACCGGTCGGAGCCTCCCGTGATCCCGTCGGGTCCCTCACCCATGCCCGAAACCCAGTACCACCAGCTCGACCAGACCGCCCCTGAAGGTGGCAGCGGCTGCATCGACATCCTCTCCCCACCGCCCGGAACCGACCCCGAGGACTGCCTCTACGTCGCCCTGCACGTCCACGGCGCGGCCTCCGTCCGGCGCCACGGTGTCAGCACCGTCCTGGCGCCCGGGGACCTGCTGATCGGCACCACCGCGCACCCGGCGGGCCTGCTGAAGGACGCCGAGTGCCGGATGGTCCACTTCCGCGTCCCCTGCTTCTACCTGGGCGTCCGGCACGGCGACGTCCGGCGCACGGGCGGGCTGATGGCGCGGGGGAACGCGGGCATCGGCTCGCTCGCCTCGCAGGTGCTGCGGACGCTCGCCACCCAGGCCCGGGCGCACCGCGCCAGGCCGGGCAACCACCTGGCGCGCAGTGTCTCCGACATCGTCGCGATCCTGGTGAGCGAGCTGCTGGAGCGGGAGGGGCCGGAACAGCCGAGCGGTGCGGCGGAGCTGCTGGCGCGGATCCGGGCCCACATCGAGGAGAACCTCGCCGATCCGAACATCGCGCCCGAATCGATCGCCCGCTCGCAGCACATCTCGGTGCGCTACCTGCACAAGCTCTTCCAGCAGGACGGGACGACCGTGGGCCAGTGGGTGCGGCAGCGCCGGCTGGACGCCTGCCGCAGGGAACTGGAGCGTCCGTCCCGCCGGCAGACCAGTGTCTCCGCCGTCGCGCACCGGTGGGGCTTCGTCAGCCACTCCCACTTCAGCCGGGCGTTCCGCGACGCCTACGGGGTGTCGCCCCGCGAGTGGCAGGCCTACGCCGCACAGGCCGACGACCGCAGTCCGGCCTCCTGACTCCTCCGCCGCGGCCTCCTCCACCGAGACCTCCTCCGCTACGACCTCCTCGCCACCCCACCGCCTGGCGACAACGCCTGCCCGTTGACCGTGCGCCTCGCCGTCCGGCGCCATCCGAAAGGCCGCCATGCCCTCCACCAGGCCCACCGTCATGCTCGTCCACGACGGCTGCTCCGACGCGACCACCTGGTTCGGCGTCATCGCCGAACTCCACAGACGAGGCCTGACGGTCCTCGCCGTCGCGAACCCGCTGCGCGGACTGGCCCACGACGCCGCCTACCTGGCGTCCGTCGTCGCGGACATCGGCGGCCCCGTCGTCCTGGTCGGCCACTCCTACGGGGGAGCCGTGATCACGGAAGCCGGGGCCGCCCCGAACGTCGTCGCGCTGGTCTACGTGGCGGCCTACCTCCCCGACGTGGGAGAGAGCCACAACGCGCTCGCGAGCCGCTTCGACCCGTCGCCGCTCATCCCCCGGCTGCGGCGTACGGAGTTCACCACGGACGGCACCGAGCGGGCGACGGAGCTCAGCGTTCCCCGGGAGTGCTTCCGGCCGTTCGTCGCGGCCGACCTCGACGCGGAGGTGGCCCAAGTGCTCGCCGTACTCCAACGCCCCGTCGCTGAGCGGGTGCTCACCGACGCACCGACGGTGGCGGCTTGGCGCGCCACGCCCTCGTGGGCCCTGGTGACGGGGGCCGACCAGGCGCTGCCCCCGTCGATCCAGCGCTTCACGGCACGGCGCGCCGGCGCCACCGTCCTCGAACTGCCCGACGCCTCCCACGCGGTGGCCGTCTCCCGGCCGACCGCGGTCGCGGAACTCATCCACGACGCCGCCAGGTCGCCTTCCGTACGACGGTGACGCACCCGAGCGCGGGAGCGGCACCCGGCGGGCGGTGAGACGGACAGGCCGTTGCCCGGGTGCGGGTGCGGACCGGAGAGCCGCACGCGCTGGTGGGCGGCCGGGCAACGAGGGGCCCGGCC
>NZ_JBHVFE010000016.1:0-44774 GCF_042801945.1 Kitasatospora sp. NPDC057542 | reverse complement strand
GGCCCCGCACCGAGGGACCGGGGCTCAGGCCTCCACGCCGTAGTACTGGGCGAGGAAGCCGATCACGTCGTCGGCGTGCGGGAGCAGCTCCGGTAGTTCCCGGGCCAGCGTCGTGCGGGTGGCCTCGGCCAGTTCGGGCAGGCCGGTGGCGGCGCCCTTGACGTAGGGGTCGAGGCGGCGGACGAGCTCGTAGTTGCTCTCCACGTCCAGCTGCCGCATGGCCTTCTCCAGCGGGGGCGCGTCGGCCGGCGGGATGTCGGGCAGGACCCGGCTGACGAAGGTGACGCGGTGCAGGACCCGCCAGCACGGCGGCTTGCGGTCCGACTGGCGGGCCTGGCGCAGCGCCGCCGCGTTGGGGTCGTTGCCGTTGTTCAGCCACACCGGGTCGACGACCTTGTTGAAGAAGCTGTCGAAGTGCTCGCTGTCCTCCCCGAGGTAGAAGCTGAGGAAGCGGTAGGCGTCGACCTTGCCCGGCACCTTGACGGGGTTCCCGTCCCGGTCGAAGACCGGGTTGCGGTCTCCGTCGTAGCTCTGGAGGTTGCTGCTGGGCGCGACTTCGACCTCCAGTCCGAAGGAGCGGGTGGCCTCCTTGCCGCGGGCGCGGGTGGCGGTCATGCCGCCGCCGACGGAGGCGTCGAGCTGGGCGCCGATGCCGATGCCGGCAATCGTGAAGGAGGTGCCGATCGAGGTGCCCACCGAGCCGGAGAGCGAGTACGAGCCGGCGGTGGTCTCGCTGACCACGTCGGTGGTCTCGGTGGTCTCGGCGAAGAAGCCGCCGGCGGCCGTCCACACGTAGGTGTTGACCAGGTCGCGGCGGGAGAAGCCCTGCCCGGCGGCGCTGTCGGCGGTGTCCCTGCCGCGCGCCGGGGCGGCGTCCGCGCCGATCGCGCCGCCGAGCACCCGGCCGGCCTTCTGGGCGAGTGGGTCGGGGGCGTGGGTCTCGGTGGAGACGCTGTCGTAGTAGCTGTGCAGGCGCTGCTGGTCGCGCTGGATGCGGCGCTTGAGGGCGTAGGCCTCGCGGGGCTTGAAGTAGCTGTACTCGCCCCGCTCGCGGGCCCCCTGGTACTCGGGGTCGAAGACCTTGCCGCGCTCGTCGAAGCCGACGGTGCCGTCCAGGGTGCCCTGCTTGGTGTAGCGCGGGTTGATCGGGAACGGGACGACGTTCCAGTCCTTGGGGATGTCCGGGTTGGGCTGGATGCGGTAGGCGACCAGGGCACCGCTGTGCGCCAGGCGCAGCGCGAAGACGTCGGCGGTCTGCGACTGCACGACGGCGAAGCCGGTGTTGGCCGGGACGTACCTGCGCCCGGCGGTGGGGTTGAGCACCCGGCCCGGGTCCTCCCAGTGGCCGGTGAGCGAGACCTTGGTGGTCCGGGCGGTGTTCTCGCCCTGGGAGACGGAGGTGTCCTCGGCCCAGCTGTTGGAGAACTCCAGGTTGCCGCGCACGCTCGCCGAGACGCCGCCCTTGGCGATGGACTTGGCGATGCCGAAGCCGAGCGGGGCGGTGATCATCCAGACGTCGACGTCCACCTCGTTGGAGAGCGCGAAGCCGAAGGCGGCGTCCACGCTGCGCTCCTTGGCGGAGGACAGCGAGCGGACGACCTGTTCGGCCTCGGTGAGCTTGACCGAGGACGCGCCCTCGAAGGTGTCGCTGCCGGGGTCGGTCAGGCCTGCGGTCAGGTTCTCCGAGGGGATCGGCGGGGCGCCCTCGACGTAGCCGATCAGCTGGGGGTCGAACTGGATCTGGCTGACCCACTCGCTGACGAGTTCGCCGACCTTGTAGCCGGTGATCAGGTGCCAGCGGCCGTCCTGGAGGTAGCTGTAGGCGCGCTTGAGGACGCCGAACGCCTCGCCGCGCGAGCCGTACTGCATGTCGGCGTACTCGGCGACCGCCGGAGCGGCGGAGACGCTCTGGTGGAAGGGGGTGCGCAGGCCGGCCAGGGCGGAGCGGACCTGGGCGGCGTCGTTGGAGACCGGGGCGCTGGAGAGCACGGTGCGCGGGCGGGTGGTCTCCGGGCCGAAGTCCAGGTGGTTGCCGCGCAGGCCCTCGTCGCGGACCTGGGCGGTGCCCGCCTCGGTGGAGTCCCGGTCGAAGGGCCAGTAGGCGACGAGGTCCTCCTTCTCGCCCTTGAGCCGGGTGAACAGGTTGTCCAGCAGCTGCTCGTGGGTGCGGGAGGTGCGCCAGATCCGCACCTCCTCCAGCACGCCGTCGAAGGCCTCGGCGGGCGTGCCGTCCTTGAGCAACGCACCGAGGGTCAGCTGCGGGTCGCCGCTGTCGGCGAAGGCGGCGGTGTCGGGCAGGCCGGGGGTGCCGGCCGGGTCGCAGGCCACCGCGACGCCGTTGCGGTAGAGCCGGAAGACGCTGCCGCGCGGGTCGGGGTTGCGCGCCCAGCGGGCGCCGCGCAGCCGGGCCGGGTGCGAGCCGGTGGCGTCGGCCGCGGTGCTGCCCGCGTTCTCCTCGAAGCACCAGTGGGCGACCAGGCCGCGGTCGCGGGCGGTGACGGCGGTGCCGAGCCTGGCGGCGTCCCGGGCGGCGCCCCAGATCCGGACCTCGGAGAGCACCCCGGTCAGCTGCTGGACGATGGCGCCCTCGCGGGCACGGCCGAGCTCCAGCGGCGCGTCGTTGCCACGCGGCCCGGGGCCCTCGTAGCGGGCGGCGCCGATCTCCCGGCCGTCCAGGTGGAAGCGGATGTCCTGCCACTCCCGCACGGCGAGCGACTCGACCAGCTCCACGCTCTGGGTGGTCGGCTTGCCGTCGGCCCCGGCTACGGTGATCTGCTTGGTGCCCTTCTGCTCCTGCATCGAGCGGCCGCCCTTGCGGACCACGGCGAGGCGGTGGAACTGCCCGGCCTTCACGCCCTCGGTGGAGGTGAAGCGCACGGCCCGGCCGTCGGGCTCCTCGAAGGCGAACTCCAGCCGCCCGTCCGGCAGGACGGCCAGCCGGTACGGCACGCTGCCGCCGACGCCGTCGGCGGTGCGGCCCTTGGAGAGCAGGCCCTGGGTCTCGCCGAGGCGGTCGACGCGGGCGAACACCTCCAGGGTCAGGTCGTCGGCGATGTCCAGCGCGTCGTCGTCCGGGACTTCGAGGTAGGCGTCGCCGGTCAACTCGACGGCCCAGGAATGCTGGTAGGCCAGCGCGAGGTGGCTCCACTCGCGCAGCGGGAACGTCTCCCGGCTGACCACCCGCCGGTCGCCGACGGCCGCGACGACCCGGTAGCCGCCGTCCGCGACCGGCGAGCGCGCCGGGACGGGGGTGGGCATGCCGCGCAGTTCGGCGTGCCGGCCGTTGCCGGAGCGGTCGGCCAGAGCGGCCTGCGCACCGGGCGCCGGCGCCGAGTACGTCCAGTAGCCGAGCAGCCCGGGCTCGGTGCCGTTCAGCCGTCGCCCCTGGTCGGCCCGCAGTTCGTCGCCCCCGCGTGCCTTGGACCAGAGCCGGACCTCGTCCAGCCGGACGGAGGCGAACTCGCGGGGCCAGCAGACCACCGAGCCCAGCGAGAACCGGCCCTGCCCGCGGTACGGCGCGTTGGCGGTGCGCCGGGCGATCTCCTGGCCGTCCAGGTAGATCACCTGCTGGCGGGTCTCGCGCTGGAAGACGCAGGCCCAGTGGTGCCACTTGGTGTCACCGAACAACTGGGTGGTGTCCAGGTCGTCGCCGTAGAAGGCGAAGGTGAAGCGGCCGTTCGAGCGGAAGCCGATGTGCAGGCTCTCGCCGGCCCGCCCCTGGTCGCCGCTGTGGCCGAGCACGTAGTGCGACCGGCTGTCGATCGTGGTGCGCTGGGCCCAGAACTCCACCGTGAAGTCGCCGTCCCCGAAGCCGAAGGCGCCGGGCACCACGGCGGCGTCGTCCACGCCGTCGAAGACCAGCCCGGAGGCCGCCTGGGTACCGAGCAGGCCGAGGCCGTACGGGGTGTCCCCGGGGTTGGCGTGCAGCAGCCGCACCGGACCCTCGGCCCGCTCCGGGTTGATCCAGGTCTCCAGGGTGAGGTCGCCCGGAGTCACGGCCCGGGGCAGCTGACCGGCGGGCAGGGCGAGGAAGCGGCCCCTGCCGTCGAAGGCGTAGGCGCGGCCCGGCATGTCGGCGCGCCAGCGCCCGCCGTGGCCGCGGACCAGGCCGTCGGCACGGCCGAGGGGCAGCTCCGCCAGGCCGCCCGGGTCGACGGTGATCAGCCGGGAGCCCTCGGCGAGCGTGCTGCCGGGCTGCGAGGCCTCGGACCAGCGGTGGTCGTAGCGCACCCGCTGCACGCTCATCCCGGGCTTCAGCAGGGTCAACTCCGCGCCGTTGCCCAGGCGCAGCGACTTCGATCCGGCGGGGTGGCTGCCCTCGAAGCGGAAGCCGTGGCCGCCGACGGTCACGAAGCCGGGGCCGGCCAGCGGGGCGAGGGTGCCCTCGGTGAACTGCACCACGTCGCCGTCGATCCGCAGCACCGTGCCGATCGTCACGGGCTGCTCGGCCGCGCCGTTCACCACGGCGGCGAAGTCCTCGGCCCGGCGCGGTAGGTGGGACCACTTCTCGCTCTGCCCGTCGTGCCGGATCGTCAGGGTGACCTGCGCCGGGCCGTCCCCTGCCTCGACGGTGATCTCGGTCGGGCCGAGGTCGGTGGCCGCGTCCCGGGCCGTGAAGGAGGCCGTCCGTCCGCCGGAGGGCAGCTGCCGGGAGGAGCGCAGCACCTGGGTGTCGTAGTAGGCGGCGAAGAACTGGCCGTTGCCGCCCCGGAAGTAGAGCACCACGTTGCCGGTGGCGCTGTCCAGCAGGAAGGGGCGGTCGGCGGCGCGGGCGAAGCCCAGCAGCGCGCCGGAACCGCTCAGCCCGGTGCGGTCGACGGCGAGCTGCGGCACCGGCAGGGCGATGTCGTCGGAGCCGCGCACGCCGCCGGTGAGCCGGCCCAGTTCGTCCTGCTTGGCGGCGAGGCCGGCCTGCTGGGCGGCCAGGTCGCGGCGCAGCTGGCCGAGCCGGTCCTGCTTGATGGCGAGGAGTTCGAGGCGATCGGTGAGTTCGGCGATCTGCCGGTTCAGCCGGTCGGTGGTGGAGTTGGACTTCAGCGAGTTGTCGATCCGTTCCAGGATCAGGACGCCCTCGCCGGAGGCGTTCGCCGCCGAGTAGTCGTACTGGACGATGCGGTCGCCCTGACTGTCCCGGGCGGCGACCAGCCTGCCGCTACGGCGCACCACCAGGCCGTTGCCGTTCCAGGTGTCGAGCGCCAAGTGGGTGGAGTCGTTGTCGGCCTCCCGGTCATACTGGATGATTCGGACGTCGTTGCCGGTCTCACGGCCCGCGACGTTCATGTCGAGTCCGGAGTTGGCGTTCCGGACGAAGTAGCAGGTGACGCCGTTGAGCGTGGTGCCGGTGGGCTCGAAGGTCCAGATCGTCGACGCGGCCTGCTTGTTTGCGGTGCGCACCAGCGGGGCGGCGCCGTCCTTGCGGTCGCCGTCCACGGCGAGGTACTGGTCCTTGCCGTCCTTCTGCAGCTTGAACCGCAGCCGGTACCGCCAGTAGGTGACGTCGTTCTCCAACGCGGTCCGCGCTTCCGCGAGTTGACGCTGGACATCCGGGGTCTCGGCGGTCTCCAGCTGCAGGCGGGTGATCTCGGCCTCGGTGGCCGCGATGTCCCGTCCCAGCCTGGCCACCTGGGCGTCCACCTCCCCGGCCGCGTCCACGTTCCCGCTGGACTCCGGAGCGGCCAGCACCGGCAGAGCCAGCTCCTCCGGGACCTGCGCCAGCCGGCCGTCCCGGCCCACCCCCAGGTCCAGGGTGGCGACGTAGGCCTCCTCGGTGGCCGCGCCGGTCACCGGGTCGGGCCCGCCGGTGGTGCAGGCCAGCAGCACCCTGGCCTGGCGCTTGACCGGCTTGGCCGACTGGTCGTAGCCGGCGGGCGCGGCCTCCTGCTGGTGGTGCAGCAGCGTGGACAGGCCGGAGACCACCCGGCGCCCGGTGAAGGCGAAACTGCTCCGGCTCACCGCGGAGTCCTCGCCGACCGGGGCCTCGGAGGTGACCCAGGCGGGACCACCGCTGAGCGTGGCGTGCCGGGCGTGCTCGGTCTGGTCGTGCAGCGTGGTGCCGGAGCCCTCGTCGAAGCGGTAGTAGGCGGCCAGGCCCGGCTCGTTGCCGATCAGGCGGCGGCCCCGGTCGGCGGCGATCTCGCTGCCGCTGCGCGGGCGGTGCCAGATCCGGACCTCGTCCAGCTCGCCGCGCCCGTACGAACGGGCACCGTGTCCCAGGGTGAGCCCGCCGAGGCCGGCGTAGGCCATGTCCGTGGTGCGGCGGCCGAGTTCGACGCCGTCGCGGTAGACGATCTGCTCGCGGGTGTCCCGGACGAAGACGCAGGCCCAGTGGTGCCAGTCGGTGTCCGTGATGGGCTGCGGGATGTCCAGGTCGTCGTGGAAGAAGGCGAAGGTGAAGGTGTCGTCCGGGCGGAAGCCGATGTGCAGGGTGCGCAGCCGGACCCCCTTGGAGGCGCCGTGGCCGATCAGGAAGTCCTCGCGGCCGCCGGTGGCCGTGCGCCGGGCCCAGAACTCGACCGTGAAATCGCGGTCGGCCAGGTCGAGGGCGCTGCTCGGCAGCTCGGCCACGTCGTCCACGCCGTCGAAGCGCAGTGCCGTCCCGGCCCGCCCGCCCTCGCCCGCCGCCGGCACCAGCGGACGGCCCGTGAACGGGCAGGTGCCGGGCGCGCTCTCGTAGACGGCGTCCCGGTAGCGCGGGTCGGGGCTGGTCCAGGCCTGGGTGCCCTGGGTGTTGAACAGGCCGTCCCGGCCGCGCTCGACGCTGAAGCCGTCGATCCGGCCGGTGGCGTCGTTGTGCGCGAAGATCTGCCAGCGCTCCCGCCCGTGGACCGCGGTGGGCACCAGCAGGGCGGTGAAGCGGCCGCCGGAGAGGTTGCGGACGAAGGACAGCTCCTGGGTCGGCTCGACGAACGGCCGTCCCTCCATGTCCTGGGTGCCGAGGCTGTCCTTGGCGGAGTCCGGGCGGCCCTTGTGCCGGCTGCGCCGGTAGCGGACCTCCAGCACCGGCTTCAACTCGCCGCCGGCCAGCACGAACCGGTCGCACAGCAGGGTGGCGTCGACCACCGCGAGCTTGGCCTCGCCGTCCTTGGCCAGGTAGTCGGTGCGGGCCGGGTCGCCCGAGGAACCGGTGCCGTCGGCGAGCCGGAACACCGCGTCCGGGTGGTCGGCGCGCACCGACTGGCGCAGCACGTACAGGTGGGTGCCGTCGGACAGGACGTGGAAGGGGGCGGCGGCGCCGAGCCTGGCCGTGCTCGACAGGAAACGGTCCAGTTCCTGCTCGTCCAGCCGCTCCGCCGCGTCCGCCTCGACCCGGCCGCC
Source organism: Kitasatospora sp. NPDC057542 (assembly GCF_042801945.1). Classification (NCBI taxonomy): domain Bacteria; kingdom Bacillati; phylum Actinomycetota; class Actinomycetes; order Kitasatosporales; family Streptomycetaceae; genus Kitasatospora; species Kitasatospora sp. NPDC057542. The sequence goes on along the minus strand of NZ_JBHVFE010000016.1, from coordinate 37,460 downwards.
GCGCTTGACGACGGGCATCCGCACCGTGCCCGCCACCGCGTAGCCGACCCGCGCCACCTCCGCCGGGAAGCGCAGCGGCAACGGGTCCTCCGACCAGTACGCCGCGTCGGCCTCGCCCTTCGCCTCGTCGTGCTGCGACAGGTCCAGCACGCTGTAGACGATCCGCCGCTGGTCGTCCATCGCGAACGCGACCGTACTTCCCTGGTGCCGCACGGTCGTGGTGTGCACGTAGGCGCGGTCGCTGTAGACCTTCGCCAGGTGCTGCGTCTCCGTCAAGCTGTCACCTCACACCCGGTGGCCGCGGAGCTACCGACGGCCACACGATCAACACAGAACGTGCCCAAGGTTTCACTGGTTGTGACCGCTGATCAAGACACTTTCGCGCCAGGGGACATCGGCGATCCCGCCATTCGCCCGGGCCTCCCCGGACTGCCGAGTCGGATCGCCGGGTCCGGGGTCAGCTCCTCTCGCCGTCGGCCCAGGTGATGTATTCCTGGTCGATGAAGTAGCGGCCGTCGAAGCAGAGGAAGACCTTGGACGTGGTGTCGTTGTCGCTCATCCAGGTCTTGTTCCACTGCACGACGGTGCCGGCGCCGTCACGCGTGGGGAAGTAGAGGCCCTCGCGGCGTTCGGGCTGGTTGTGGAAGCCGTGCCCGTTGGACATCCGGTACGGCGTGCGGACGAGGGCGCCGCTGCCGCCGACGCGGTCGTAGAGGGGGGCGGGGAAGTTGGTGTGGGCGACGAGCTTCGGCGGGACGCAGTGGACGTCGACCTCGTCGCCGTCGACGTAGCGGGCGGGCTCCCCCTTCAACCGGTGGAAGGCCTTGCGGACGGCGCCCGCGCGCTCGCTACTGTCGGTGAAGGTCAGGAGGCCGCCCTCGCGGCCCTCCTCGTACCAGTCGCCCTGGGAGTACTGGTCGAAGTCGAAGGTCTCGATGCGCGTTCCCGGGGTGAGGAGTTCGCCGGGGACCTCCCCGGAAGATGGTCTCCTCGACGATCCGCCCGTACCTCTCGTAGCGGCGGGTCGGTACCCGCACCCGCCCCGTCCCCTCCGGGAGGTCGGCGTTCGATCGGGACGAGTTCGATGCCGTCGAATCCGACGTAGCCGAGGTCGGCCACCGTGGGGAATCCGCGGTCGGGCTGACACCGAAGGCCGCACCCGCGAGCTCCTGCGAGAGGTTCTTGCGGATCAGGCGGACCACCGGCATCACTGGCTGGTCGGCCCGATCGCCGCGGGCCGCCCGTCCGGCCTCACGACCTCGCCGAGCAGTTCCGCGCACCGCCCGTACAGCAGAACCCGTTGCCCGCTGTCGAGCCCCCGTGAGAGCATCAAGGTTCAACGGTCCGTCTTCTTTCGTTCACGCTTCGCGACGTGAATGAAAAAGTGCGGACCGTTGCCATGTCAACTGTTTTGAGCAATTCACCAAGGTCTGCGAATGGCAGGTACCGTTTGATGTGGGCGACAGAGCTGACAGAAGCCTGCATCGAGGATGCGGGCAACATCTTGGTTGCGCCTTCGATGCTGCAGGATCATGGCTTGATCAGGGACTTCTTCGGGTCCACAATCACGCCGGAGGACCTTGCTTCTGGTTCGCCCGACCTCGCGCAGAAGACCGTCTACCTGTGTGGCGATATATCCGGGATCAGTGGCCGCCAGCTGCGTGCGGCTGCCCGGGTATTCGTTGTCCGGGAGCTGTCGCACGGTTACCACGAGGACGTCGACAAGCCTTGGACCCTCGTCGACCTCGGCCGAGTTCCCATCCGCGTACACGGCGTCGGCGTGTACTACCGCCGCTTTTTCGGACTCGGCGCCGATCACTTCGGACGGATCCGTGCGGAGCACGCGTTCCAGTCCCTGACGGAGTCCACCAAACCTGGAACGGCCCATCGCAGCGGAATCTATCTGACGCCCGTCACGCGAAACGGTAACGAACTGCATTTCCGCCTGCTCCGGTGCTCCACGAATCTCTCGGGGCCGACCGAGAGTTTTCGCCCGACCGACACACGCATCGTCGAGGCTCTGAACCGCGAGGCCGCTGCCGTCTTCCGGAACCAGGCACCGCTGAATCACGTCCTCGCCCAGATCTACCACAACACCCTTGCCACGGCCGAGCGCAAGCAGTCCAAGGCCAAGATCTCGGCCCATGCCGACAAGACCAAGGACATGCCCGCCAATGGCATCATGGCCTTCTGCACCTTCTATGACCGGCTCGACAAGCTGCAGCCCCTGGCCGAAGACGCCTTCGACCATGGCGTGAAGGGTGCCAGCGGGCTGACCAAACTCCACTTTCGCCTCAAGGAGCCGACCGAAGGACGCGACGGGGTCGCGCTCCCCGCGCAGTTCACCCTGACGCTCTACCCCGGCTCCGTGTTCTTCATGCCGCTGTCCACCAACCGCCTGTATACGCATGAAATCCGGCCCTCGTCATTGGACGCCGAGTTTCTCCCGACCCGCCTGGGATACGTGGTGCGCTGTTCGAGCGCCGAAGCCGTTCACAAGAACGGCCACACGTTCCTCAAGGTGGCCGGAGACGTGGTGAAGCTGGGGCCACCCACACCGGCCGGCATGGACGAGCTGCGCAGGCTGTACGCCGAGGAGAACAGGACCTCGTCCTTCGTTGATTACGGCGAAAAATTTCTCTTCAGTATGAACACGGGAGACTACCTTGCCCCCCGAATCTAGGATCTCGGACGAGATCCTCTCGTGCGCTCTGCCGGCCGAGGAGAATCTCTTCGCGGAGCTGTCCGTGTCGGCTCGTTTGGAAGACGTAGGAAAAGGCCGGCGAGGCGCCACGCTTACCAGGGTCGACGAGGCGGGTGGTGTGCCTCTCGTGCGTACTACCACTCGGTACAGCAGCCCGACGCAGCGCTTCCGGGCGGTTCACGAACGGCTGGCGCAACAGATTCAAGAACGTGCGGCGCTTTCGGTCGGCTTCAACAACGCTCTCATCGAGACCTACACGAACGCCTACACGACCATGGGCAGCCATTCCGACCAGGCCCTCGATCTGGCTGACGAGTCGTTTATCGCCGTCTTCTCCTGCTACCAACATCCCGAGGCGGGCCCGCCGAGGAAGCTGATCTTCGAGTCGAAGGGGTCCGGTGGCGAGAGGTTCGAGATCCCCCTCGTCCACAACAGTATCGTCGCGTTTTCTGTCGACTCGAATCGGCGGCTCAGGCACAAAATCGTATTGGACAAGCCCGTCCAGGCGGCGGACAACCAATGGTTGGGCGTAACCTTTCGGGTGTCGAAGACCTTCGTCCGGTTTCGCGACGGACATGCATACCTCCCGCAGGGTGCCCGCCTCATGTCGGCCGACGACGAGCAGAGGCACGAGTTTTACCGACTGCGGCGCCGTGAGAACAGTGAAACGGACTTCGTCTATCCCCTGCTGACGTACACCATCAGCGAGAGCGATCTGATGCCGCCCGTCTGACCTTGAGGGGTTTTTGACAACCCTCCGGGTCGACGGAGTTCCGGAAACGTGACAGGCGCGGCCTTCCCGGACTGTGGAGCCCTCGACGCCCCGGTGTCGGTGGTGGTGGGGTGGTGTCAGTGGAGACGCATCCCCGCACTCCGCCACCACGGCCCGCCCTCGATGCCTCCACCCCGGACACGCCTGCCGCCCGAAACCTCGCGCTGCGCCTGACCAGCCGAACGGGTGAATCCAGCGACGGCTACGCACTGCGCGGCCTCCTCGCCCACCTGAGCACCCGTGACCGCCTCGGGCTCGACCGGACAGCCGCACTCGAACGCGCTCTCGCCGCCTGCACACTGGGCTCCGGCACCCGGCCCGCCCCCTCCGCGAGCACCCGGAGGCAGCTGTGGGCAGCGCCTCAAGGGTGCTCGAAAACCCCCAGTTCGACCCGGGCTCGCCCAGTGGTAATCCGCTTGAACAGCACACTCGAACAACCTCATCATCAGACGCTCACCGCCTGTGAAGAAGCCCCAACTCGGCCTTGCTGATGCCCACTTGGGCCTCCCCATCCTGCCGATGCGGCGGCTTCACATGCCCGCGCACTGTCCGTGTCTGGAGGAGCTGTGGTGAACACCCCCGTCGTGATGGTCGGCGACCCGTACAAGGAGGTGAACGCATGAGTGCCACGACCCCATCAGCCGAGGCCGTCGACGAGGAACTGCAGTGGCTCGCCGACGGTCGCCGCATCGAGGCGATCGAAGCGATCAGCGTCAGCGCGATGGCCCGCCGCCTGCCCGCGCTCGTCGTCCGCGCGTTCCGCCTCGGCTGGCGCATCGACCGTACCTCCGTCGCGCTGCTCCTGACCTGCCAGGCCGTGTCCGCGATGCTAGGTGCGGCCGGCCTGTTCGCGACCACCGGCACGATCTCGGCGCTGTTCGGCCCGGGCCAGACCGGCGACAAGCTCGCCCACGCGGCGCCGTCGATCCTCGTGATCGCGGCGGCGGCCGGCGCCCGCTCCCTGCTGGGCATCACGATCCGGACCATCACCATCCACCTGTCGCCGCGCATCTCCCGCGAGGCGGAAGCCGCGGTGCTGCGCGCCACCGTGGCGGCCGAACTGACCGCCTACGACCACGCCGGCTACAACGACGAGCTGGAAGCCGCCGACCGTGGCGCCGAGGTCTGTGTGGACATCGTCGGGGAGGCGCAGAACCTGCTCGCCTCCCTCGCCTCGCTCCTTGCCGCGGCCGGCGTGCTGACCGTGCTCCACCCCGCCCTCCTGCCGCTGCTGGTGCTCGCGGCGCTGCCCCAGGGAATCGCTTCGGTGCACGCCGCCCGGGTGCAGTTCCTGGCGAACCGGGCCGCGGCCGGCGACCGCCGGATCATGGCGAACCTGCGCTGGTACATCCACCTCAAGCGCAACGCGGACCAGGTCCGCTCCGACACCATGGGCGAGTTCCTGCTCACCAAGTACGACCAGGTCGGTCGGCGGCTGGACGCCAGCTCCCGGCGGGCGGCGATGAAGAGCGCCCGGGTCTCGGTGATCGGGGCCGCCGCGTCCGGCCTCGGCAGCGCGGTGGTGTGGGCGGCGATGCTGTGGCTGGTCAGCACCGGCCGGATGAGCCTGCCGCGCGGCGGCGCGGCCGTGTTCGCCCTGACCGCGGTCGGCACCAGCCTGCGCGGCATCGTCGGCTACGGCGCGGACCTCTTCCGCACCGGCATGTACCTGGACGACTGGTCGAGCTTCCTCGACACCGCCGGCGGCCACCGGCCCGAGCGCGGCACCGAAGCTCCCGAGGCACCGCGGCGAATCGCGGTGGAGAACCTCGGATACGCCTACCCCGCCTCCGAGCGCAAGGCGCTGGACGGGGTGAACCTGCACGTCGAACGGGGCGAGATCCTGGCCCTGGTGGGGGAGAACGGATCCGGCAAGACCACCCTCTCCAAGCTTCTGGCAGGGCTGTACCTGCCCGATGCCGGATCAGTGCGGTGGGACGGGCGCGACACCCGTGACCTCGACCCGCACGCCCTGTGGCGCCAGGTCGCCGTGGTCCCGCAGGACTACGCGCGCTGGCCGCTGACCTGCCGCGAGAACATCACGCTGGGTCAGCCCACCGCCGAGGGCGACGCGGCGGTGCTTCGCGCCGCCGACGTCTCCGGGGCGGCCGATGTCGTCGCCAGGCTCCGCCGGGGCCTGTCCACCCTGCTGGCGGTGGAGTGGATGGGCGGCGAGGAACTGTCCGGCGGCCAGTGGCAGCGCCTGGCCATCGCCCGGGCGTTCCACCGTGAGGCCGGACTGCTCGTCCTGGACGAGCCGACGGCCGCCCTCGACCCGCGCGCCGAGCACAGGATCTTCCAGAACCTGCGGGCGGTCGCGCAGGAACGGGCGGTCGTCCTGGTCACCCACCGACTCACCAACGTGGCCGTTGCCGACCGGATCGTGGTCCTCGAAGACGGAAAGGTCCTCCAGGAGGGCACGTTCGCCGAGCTGGTCGCCGACGAGGCAGGCCGCTTCAGGGAACTGTGGGACCTGCAGAACGAGCGCACCGGCCTCCCGGCCCAACGGACCCGGCCGGTCCAAGACCGCGGGGAGCCCGACCGGTGATCGACTTCCAGGTGCAGACCGGCCCGCCGGTCGGGCGGGCCGCGGAGATGTCACCGTCACGCTCCTGGAGCCTGAGCTCCAGTTCCGCAGGCATGGCATCGCTCGGCTGGAGGCGTCCTCGGCGGAGCGCAGGCCGGCGGAGCACCTCTCCTCGATCCGGCCGACCTTCCGGACCGCGAGGACGGTGATCGAGGTGGCGAAGAACAGGCCGACGACGGCGAAGCCGATGAGATTGCGGTCCACTCCGCCGATCCGGTTCCAGCAGGCTGGTTCGCCAGACCTGGGCATCGCCGGGTTCGGCCTGTTCGACTGATCTGCCTCGACCGGCCGTCCTTACCGCAGCACGGACTCCAGGAAGTCGCTGCCGAGCCGGGTCACGACCGAGAGGTCGAGCTGGTTGAGGACGTAGCGGCCCCGGCGCCGGGTGATGAGCAGCCCGGCCTTCTTCAGGACGGCGAGGTGGCGGGAGACTTCGGGGGCGGTGATGCCGTACGCGTCGGCCAGTTCGTTCGTCGTGTACGCGCCGCGCGCGAGGTTGCGGCACAGGTTCATCCGCATGGGATGGGTCAGCGCGTCCAGGCGCAGCTTGACCGTCTCCACGGGCTCGGTGCCGCCGACCTCGTGGGTGGAGACCGGGTACTGGATCACGGGCTGCCAGCCCGGTCCGTACAGGGTGAAGAGGTGTGGCCAGCCGAAGATGCTCGGCAGGAGCGTGACGGCGGTGCCGCGGGCGTCGGTGCGGCCGTGGAGCAGTTTGTCGACGACGATGCGCCTGCCGTGTTCGTCCTCCTCCAGGCTCAGTGCCGGTGACGCTGCCGTGAGTGCTTCCGCCAGGCCCTTGCGGCGCAGGAGCTCGGTCTTGTGCTGGGCGTCGGCGGTGAGCTGGACACGGACGCGGCGCCAGGTGTCGGCGAAGAACGCCTGGTCGCAGTCCTCCAGAAGCCGTCGTATCCATGCGCGCGTGGCGGTGGGATCGGCGAGCATCCGCTCGACGAACGCCGCCTGGCGTGGGCCGCGGGCCGCCGCCAGGTCGAGTGCGCGGCGTCGCGACCAGTCGTCGACCAGCGGCGACGGCAGGCCCTTGGGGTAGTAATTGGTGCTGCAGGAGATCTCCAGGGCCGTGCCGACGAACTTCTCGTCGTCCATGCGGTCGAGGTCGTCCAACTCCTCGGCGAGGGTCTCCCGCGGCCGGGCCGGCATCAGGAAGTCGGAGCGCGTCGACCGCCACATGAAGTCGGCCTCCAGCAGCCGTTCGGCCAGCTCCGGCCCGAGCGCGGCGGAGGTCGTCGTCGTCCACGCGTGCAGCCGGGCGTGGTGAGCGGGCTCGGCCAGCGCGTGCAGCGCGTTGCCGAGCTCGGCCAGCGGCGAGGGGCAGAAGGTGATCCGCTCGTGCGGCAGTCCGGTGATGTCGATGGTCACGCTCACCCCATCCATGGTGCCGGGCCCCTCTTGCGCCCGGCCGGGCGGGGGGCACCGCCGTGTCATTTGACGGGGGTCGTCAATCGGCGGGACGCACGGGGCGGCCGGGGTACATGGTGGGCGCATGAACGCCCTGCACCAGCACCTCCTCGACAGTCACCGGGCCGCCCAGCACGGCGAACCGGCCCCGCCCGCCCCCGGTACCCACGACGTCGCGGTGCTGCGGGCAGCCCGCGACCACCGCCGCTTCGAAGCCGTCCTCGCCGGCCGCCCGACCACGGGCCGCCTCCGCCTGGCCCTCCGCCGCTGGCTGAACCCCGGGGCCTGTTAGTGTCCTGCGCCGGTGGTTCGTCGTCAGTCGGTGTGTGACTTCTGCTGCTGCGCCCGCCGGGTGGCGGTGGGACGAACCGGACCGGTCGGATCGAGGGCAGAGGTTCGACGGCGGCATGACGACGGCCGGGGGCAGCCCGGCGCCGGGACCCGAGGGCCGTCGTCACGGTGCGGTGAGCACCGACACGGCGTTCATTCTGACCGGGGCCGTCCGGGCGAGCGGCCCGGATCGGCTTGAGCGCGGCGAGGATGTTCACCGAGCCCTTGCGGCGCCGGTTGACGCCCCACAGGGTGTCATCGCCGATCGAGCGTCGGCAGGGACGCTCACCCGTGCCCGGCTGCTCGGCCGAAGCAGCCGGGCAGATGAAGCCCATCGCCGTCCTGAACCGCCTGCCACGGTGAGCTGTCCGTGGCAGGAGTGCCGGATCAGCCGATCAGGGTGTCCTTCAGCCATGGGGTGATCACGGCCATCGCCTCGCCGAAGCGCGAGATGGCGCAGTGGCCGGTGTCCGGGATCAGTTCGACCCGGGTGTCCCGGCGGCCCTCGAACACCAGGGTGTCGTCCATGGGGATGTGGACGTCCTCAGTGCCGTTGACCACCAGCATCGGCCCGTTGGCGTCCCGGTCCAGCAGCGGCCGCAGGTCGAAGGCCGCGAAGGCTTCCTCGCGCTCGGCCGTGCTCGGCATGGCGTCGAAGCCCAGGGCGTTGCCGACGATGCCGTCCATGCCGAAGGCGAAGCCGCGGCCCGGGGCGAAGGAGCGCTCCACCGGGCCGCCGAGCACCACGGAGGCGTCCACCGCGCCGGTCAGTCCGTTGCGGGCGGAGTAGTAGCCGCCCATCGAGATGCCGAAGTGGCCGACCCTCCCGTTGCCGGCCGCGCGGGCGAAGGAGACCAGTCCGGCGATCACCTCGGCCCCGCCGTCCGGGGTCATCGGCAGGTGGGCGGTCTCGCCGGTGCCGGGGAGGTCGAACAGCAGGAGTCGTGCCGGCAGGGCGAACGCGAGCTGCTCCCACATGCCGTGCAGGTCGGTCTTCCAGGAGTCCACGCCGCCGCTGGCCAGCACGATCGGCGCGTCGGCGGACAGGCCCGGGGCGGCGATGAGGTGGATCGGGAGGGTGGCGTCGCCGCCGCGGTACGGGACGGTGAGCGTGCGGCGCTCGAACTCCACCGGGAAGCCGGGGGCGGCGAGGACGTACTGCTCGACCTGGCGGGCGAGCGCGGTTCGCTTCGGGTCGTCGGCAAGCGAGGGGAACTTGGCCCAGCCGTACGCCTGCGCGGCCAGAAGGTGGCGCCCGGCCTCGGCGTGCCGGGCGGCGAGGGCGGACCACTCGTACACCCAGCTGCCGGGCCGGTCGGGCCACATCTCGGTGACGGCGGCGCGGACCGCGTCCACCTCGTCGGCGGGGAGGCCGAGGGTCATCTGCGGGTAGCGCTCGACGAACAGGTCCCGCGGGTCCAGGGGCCAGGTGAAGGACATGGTGGTACCTCCTGCTGTGCTTAAAGCCGGAACTCTTGCATTAGTGACTATGCGCCCGTGCGGGGCTTAACGCAAGAACACCTGCGTTAAAGTAAGGGTCGAGGTGATCGACACATGACCGAGGAAGAACCGAAGCCGATCCGCCGCCGCCCTGGCGGCCGCGCCACGCGCGTCCGCCAGGCCGTTCTGGCGGCCGCCATGGAGGTGCTGGCCGAGGAGGGCATCGCCCGGCTCAGCATCGCCGGGGTCGCGGCCCGTGCGGGAGTCAACGAGACCACGGTGTACCGGCGTTGGGGCAGCCGGGAGAAGCTCGTGCTGGACGCCATGCTCGCCGGAAGCGACGAGGGGATCCCCGTCCCCGACACCGGAGCCGTCCGCACCGACCTGGCGGCCTTCGCCCGCGCGCTGGCCGGATACCTCGCCACCCCCGCCGGCCGTGCCGTCGCCCGGGCGGCCTCGCTCAGCTCCGACGACCCCGACCTCGCCGAGGCCTGGCAGACCTTCTGGCAGTCCCGCCTCGACCAGGCCGGCGCCATCGTCAGCCGGGCCGTCGAACGGGGGGAACTCCCGACGGACACCGACACGGCCCTGGCGCTGGAGCTGCTCTGCTCCCCGCTCCAGACCCGCTCCCTGCTCGGCCACCGCCCGATCGAGCCGGACCTGCCGGAGCGGTTGACGGACATGGTGCTGGACGGCCTGAGGGGAGGGGCCAGGGACTGACCCTCGGGCCCCAGGGGGAGCGACCCCTCCTGAGTAGCACCATCGCCAAGGGCCCCACGCAACTGCAAGGCGCCGGACATGACCGACAGGCCCATGCTCATCCTCATCGCCGGCCCCTACCGCTCCGGCGCCGGTGGCGAACGCCGGTCCGGGCGAGCGGAGGGGCGTTCCGCCCCACCCGACCGGGTCGCGCGCTGGAAAGTCGAACAAGTCGCCTGCGGCGCAGCGGAGTTCGACTACCATCAGTGGTTCGGCCAGGGAGGGGAGGTCGCGATGACCCATGCGGGTGAGCTCCGGCTCGCGGACGGCAGCGGGATCTGGGTGGAGGTCTCGGACGGGGACGACTCGGGGTTCGCCTCGGAGGCCAACTTCACCGTCAGCGTGGAGTGGCGGCCCCGCAGCGGGGACCGGGCTTGAGCCTGGCGGTGACACCACCTTCCGGGGACGAGGCCCTGGCCGAGGGCCTGGTCTGCATCCGCTCCCGGTCCGGCGAGGTGGTGGGCGCCGGGTTCATGATCGACGCCGACGTCGTCTGTACCTGCGCCCACGTCGTCGCGCCATGCTTGTGCTCTTCGCATGTACGCAAATATCGCGATTGATACCGCAGGCAAGGATTCCGGCCGGACCAGCCACGACAAGCGACGAGGCCACAGCCCAGGAGCCGAAGCCTCGTCATGGTGGGCACCGCTGCCGTACTACTCCGCGTCCTCGTCGAGCGTGTGCTTGACGAGGGCGTTCGCGTGCCCGTGGCCGAGTCCGTGCTCCTCCTTCAGCCAGGTGACCAGCTCCGTGTGCCTGGTCAGCGGCGAGGAGCGGATCAGCTCCTTCCAGTGGGAGATCGGCTGCCCGTACTTCTTCTCGATGGACGGGAAGTAGCTGGCGGGGCCCTTGACGGCGGGGGTCGGCGTGTTCGTCATGCTCATAGGACCGGCGGCGGGCCGGAAACTCATCGGCCGTCGTGTGTGAGCCGCATCACGTCCGGGTGCGGGCCCGCTGTCGCCCGCCCGCCGTCGGCCGGCCCCGCGGCCTTCCGGGCCAGGGGCGCAGATCGGCCACTCCGCGCGGCCTGCCGGCCCGGGCGGCCGCGGGTGGACCTCCCGGCTTGTGATCCGACGGGCCTCCGGCAGCCGTGCGCCGCACCACCCCGGCCCCAGCCGTCGCAGGTCAGCCACGCGGGGGCGCAGTGGGCGGTGAGGTGGCCGAAACTCGCGTGTCATATGACCTGTGACATTGTTCTGACCTCCAGTCGGTGACAGGATCCACGCCAAATCTCCTTCACTCAGCCCGACCCCATGTCGGGCTGCCCCCACTCGAAGAAGGACTCGGCGTGCTCCTGCGCACAAGACTCTCCACGCTCGCAGCCGGCGTCGTCGCCTGTTGCGCCACGGCCACCGCCGTGCTGCCGGCCCAGGCCTTCGCGGCACCCGCTGCCGTCACCGCCGCCCCGGCCGCGGCGCCCGCTGCGCCCACCGCCGCGAAGCCGGCCGGCCCGTCCGCCACCGGCACGACGGCGGGCTCCGAGGAACCCGCCGCGCCCGCGGTCCCGCTGCCCCCGGCGCTGATCGGCGAGCGCCTCATGGGCGGGCCGGCCGACACAGCCGCGACGGGCGCCCCTGCCCAGCCCAAGTCCCTTGCCGCGCGGGCCCCGTCCGGCGCGGACGCGGCCGCTGCCGCGCCGGGTTGCACCCCGGCCGACTTCGCCGGCCGCACCGGGACCGACCTGGTCGCGTTCATCAAGAGCTCGACCCCGGAGTGCATCCGGGGCCTGTACAGCAGCGGTGGCACCGACCCGAGCATCTTCCAGCAGTCCCGGATGCTGTCCGTCGCGGGCGCCTTCAAGGACCTGGCGGCCGGCTACACCGGCGACAACTCGACCGGCATCCTCCAGCTGGCGCTCTACCTGCAGGTGGGCTACTACATCCAGTTCTACTACCCCGACGCGGCCGGCCCGTACACCGGCGAGCTCACCACCGCCGTCAGGGCCGCCCTGGACACGTTCTTCGCCGGCACTCGCTGGCACGACGTCACCGAGAGCAACGGCATCGTGCTCAGGGACGTGGTGTGGCTCACCGACAGCGCCAACGTCCAGGCCGGCTACCTGGGCGTCTACAAGCGGATACTGGACGACTACGACAACTCCTACAACGCGGTCCCGAAGATGGTCGGCGCGGTCAACTCCGTTCTGCAGTTCCCGCTCTGGCGGGGCAACTCGAACCCGGACTTCGTCAAGGCGGTCGCCGCCGACCCGAGCCTCGCCCACTCCCTCGCCGACTTCGCGATCAACCACAAGGACCTGCTCAGCGGGCCCAACGCCGTCCTCGACACCAACGCGGGCAACGACCTGGCCCGGATGGCCGGGAGCGGCCCCGCCGTCGAAGCAGCGGTCAAGCCGCTGGTCAGGAAGGTGCTGGACTCCGCACCGCTGCTGACGCCCGCGGCGCCGCTGTACGTGCACACGGCCGTCCAGGCCGCGTACTACAACGGCGGCCAGTGCTCGTACTACGACATCTGCAACCTGCCCGCCAAGCTCACCTCGGTGGTCCTGCCGAACCAGCTGGTCTGCGACAACCGCACCCTCCAGGCCCAGGCGCTGTCGGCCGACGAACTGGCCACCGTCTGCGCCAGCCTGCGCAAGCAGGACGCGTTCTTCCACAACGTGGTCAAGGACAACGGGCCGATCCCGAACCAGTACGCCAAGAACGTCACCTTCGGGATCTTCGCCAACAAGACCGACTACACCACCTACTCGTGGGCGATCTTCGGCAACGACACCGACAACGGCGGCCAGACCGTCATGGACGCGTCCGACCCGAACGCGCGGGCCGCGACCGTGATGTACCAGAAGACCTGGAACAACAACGACCCCGCCCGGGTATGGAACCTCAACCACGAGTACACCCACTACCTCGACAGCATCCACGACCTGAAGGGCAGCTACCGCACCCAGATGTCCGTCCCCGACATCTGGTGGGTCGAAGGCCTCGCCGAGTACGTCTCGCACAGCTACCGCGGCGCCACCGACACCGACGCGATGACCCAGGCCGCCAAGCACACCTACAAGCTCAGCACCCTCTTCCAGAGCACCTCCGGCAACTCGGACTCGACCCGCGTCTACCCGTGGGGCTACCTGGCCGCCCGGTACATGCTGGAGAAGCACCCGGCCGACGTCCAGGCCATGCTGGCCCGGTTCCGCGTCGGTGACTACACCGGCGGCTACGCGGTCTACAACAACCTCGGCACCTCCTACGACGCCGACTTCGACGCCTGGCTCACCGCCTGCGCCGCCGGCGCCTGCTACGCCCCCGGCCCGACCGCCCTGTTCGACACCTCGGTGAACGGCGCGACCGTCAACGTGAACGACCGGTCCGTGCAGACCGGCCCCGGCCGGATCACCGCGTGGCACTGGACCTTCGGCGACGGCACCTCCTCGGACGAGCGCAACCCGAGCCACACCTACGCGGCGGCCGGCAGCTACACCGTGGCCCTGACCACCACCGACGACAGCGGCCGGATCGCCACCACCCCGGCCACCGTCACCGTGACCGCCGCCCCGGCCACCCTGCCGACCTGCACCGAGCAGCGCACCGACGCGATGGGCCGGAACTGCTCGCGCAGCGGCCGCGCCGCGACCGCCGGCAACCTGGACTACCTGTACGTCTACCTGCCGGCCGGAACCACCACCCTGAAGGTCACCACCTCCGGCGGCACCGGCACCGCGCACCTCTACTACAACCCGGGCACCTGGGCCTCGCCGAGCGCCTACACCGCCTCCTCCACCAACGCCGGTACCACCCAGTCCCTCACCGTCACCAACCCGACGGCCGGCTACCGCTACCTCAGCCTGTACGCCGTGACCGACTTCAGCGGCGTCACGGTCAGCACCGAGTTCTGATCCCCGACCCACCGGAGGACAGCACGGCACGCGCCCGGCCGGGGTTTCCCGGCCGGGCGTCGTGCGTGGGCGGCGCCGTCCGGCGGCCGCACGTCTGCGACACGTTTGTCGAGGTCATTTGTGTTCAGTACCTCAAGCTGCCAAGGTGTCCGCCATGAAGATCACGATCACCGTGGAGGATCCGACCCCCGAGGTGCTTGAGAAGCTGCTCGCCCTCGCCTCCACACCGGCCGCCGTCGTGACCGCGGTGCCCGACGACCGCTGGACCCCGGAGCGGGCCCGCTCGTACTACGACCGTCTGCCGCCCCGCGCGCAGCAGATCCTGCTCCAGGTCGTCGAGGGTCGAGGCGAGTGCGTTGCCGACGAGTTGAAGGCGAACGGCCGGAGCCTGCGGGGCTCCACCGGTGCCTTCCGGCGCGTGCTCTCCGAGGGCAAGCGGACCGGCCTGTGGCCGGACGCCCTGCCCGTGCCGCTGGTGTCCCACATCGTCGGCGGACAGCTCAAGAAGCTGGAGATGCCCGGCTGCGGAAGCGAGCAGTATCCGCTCACGGCCTTCGGGGAGGCGTTGCGCGATCTGCTGGCCCCGTGACCGTTGAACAGCCATCGGCCTTGCCGGCACGACCGCTGCTGCCGCTCCGGCCCTGAGCGCGGCCCTCGCCCGTGCGATCGCGGCGGTCGTAGCGGACGCGGTTCGAGCCACCGACGGACAGCATGCGCTTCGATAGGCGCACGCATGACATGTGACCTGCGGAATCGACTGGGCCGAGGACCATCACGACATCGCGGTGGTCGACGCTGACGCCCGCCTTCCGGGCAAGCTGCACCCCCGTCACGCGCGTCACTCACGGCTCCGGTTGCGCATCATCGCTCGTGGACCACCTCGGGGAAGCTCGGCGACGGGCCGTCCAGGAGATGGTCGTCGTGGCCGCGCAGCCAGCGGTCGAAGAACGACGCGACGTACGAGCGGGTGGCCGGCACCGCGCGGTCTGGGCGGACGTCGCCGACGGCCTCGGTCAGCTTCTCCCCGCTGATCGCGCCCTGGCGGGCGAGCTGGGGCAGCAGGGACTGCGCGTCGGTGTAGGAGCCGTGGCGGGAGCCGGTGAGGGTCACGTCGGCGTGCCAGCCGGTGCTGTGCTGCCACAGGGCGTTCCAGCCGGGCTGTTGGTGGTAGCTGCCGGAGTCGGGGTCCTGGGTGCCCATGAGCAGGAAGGGCCGGGTCAGGCCGTCCTCGGCGACGCTGGGCAGGAAGACGCCGGTCCTCCCGTCCGGGCCGGGGAAGTGCAGCTGGCCGTCGAGGTTGACGCCGGCCTTGAGGCGCGGATCGTCGTGCATGGCCTGGAGGGCCGTGGAGCCGCCCCCGGAGTGGCCGACCATGCCGATCCGGTCGAGGTCGAGGGAGGCGGCGAGGCCGGCCGGCAGCTGCTTGTCGTGTCGCAGCCCGGCGAGCTGGTCCAGGACGAAGCGGGTGTCGTCGACCCGGGTCTGCAGCATCTTGCGCAGGAGGGCGCCCATGTCGAGGCCGGGCTGGGCGAACAGCGCGGGGAGAACGGAGGTGGCGAGGTCCCCGTCGGGGAAGGCGACCTCGGAGGCGTCGTAGGTGTGGTCGACGGTGACGACGGTGTAGCCGCGCGAGGCGAGGTCCTCCACCAGGCCGGTGCCCCAGGTGCGCGGGTCGCCGAAGCCCGCCGAGTACAGCACGACGGGCCGCTTGCCGCCGGGGAGGGCGGGCGCGTCGGCGCGGGCGTGGGTGCGGATGCCTGCCCAGTCGGTGCGGCCGGGCTCGAAGACGTAGTCGCTCTGGCCGACGCTCCCGGCGCTGCCGAAGTGGTCGGCGGCAGCGGGGACCATGTACGGTGCGCGGTTGTTGCCGGTGGCGGGCCGGGTGGTCGGGTACCAGAAGCTGATCATCAGTTTGCGGTGCTGCCCGGGTTTCCAGGGGTCGTCCCGGCCGTCGTCCGTGAGCTGCAGGGACGTCGTGCCGACCGGGTACGGCCCGGTTGGCTGCGGCAGCCAGGCCCTGGCCTGCTGCTCGGTGTCCGGTTCCGGCGCCGCCACCGCGCCCGGTGCGCCGACCACGCCCAACGTCGCCGTCGCCGCCAGCAGCACCGCCGCCACGGTCCGTCCTCGCCTGTTCATCGCCGTTCCTCCTCGTTCGGTTCCGTCTTCGTTCCCAACAGGGGCGACGGTAGGGGCGAGAAGGGGCGGAAACCGTCATACCGGGGTGTCAAGTCCTCTGTGGTACCCCGGTATGACGGTGTCCGGCGCTACAGGTACAGGGGGCGCATGAGGCGTCCTCTTGGCCGGGATCGGGTTCGTCGTGGATGGTCAATGCTCCGGCGAGGTCGAGGTCGGCGACGGTGCCGTGCGCCCCGGCGCGGACGAGCAGCACGGCGCCGAGCGCGGTGCTCCAGAACGTCCTGGCCTCCACGTCGAGTGGTCGACGGGCCGTCCAGCCGCGGCTGTCGATGAGCTGGCTCACGAAGCGCTCGGATTGCCGGAACAGCAACTGGAGGTGCCGGTCGACCACGGGGGCGAGTTCGGGCTTGGAGATCCCGGCGGCGAGCGCTCGCGTGACTGACGGGAGCGAGGGCATGGCCAGTACGGCGCGAGCGATGTTGCGCCGGAATGTCGCCGCATCGGGGGCTTGGCGACCGATGCGCTCGATCCGTCGGGCGTCGTGCAGCAGGCCGAGGAAGGCGGCGTGCACGAGCAGTGAGTCCTTGGAGCCGAAGTGGTAGGTGACCTGATTGGGGAAGACGCCTGCCGCGTTCGCGATCTCCGCGACGCTCATCTCGGCGCCGGGCCGCTCCTTGCAGAGCCGTGCAGTTGCCTCGATCAGTCGGCGCCTCGTCGCGCGACCGCGGTCACGCGAACGGGCCGGCGTTGATCGGGCTTCGGTTCGCTTCTTCTCCACACCCAAATTGTATGTGATACAACAGGGCTGTTGGCTTGTATCGCATACAAGAAAGGTTGAGGGGCATGCACCGGACTGAAGTCGTCGTGACCGGACTCGGCGCGATCACACCTCTCGGGGCAGACGTGGCGTCCACCTGGGAGGCCCTGCTTGCCGGCGAGTCGGGCATCCGCGGGGGCGTCCTGCGCGGCCACGAGGACGTCGGCCTTCCCGACACCGTTGCTGGGGCGATGGCGATCGACCCAGCCGAGTTGCTGCTGCCGGTACAGGCCAGGCGGCTCGACCGCTCGCAGCAGGCGGCCTTCATCGCGGCGGCCGAAGCCTGGGCCGATGCCGGTGCCCCAGAGGTGGACCCGGACCGTCTCGCCTCGGCGATCGGCACGGGCATCGGCGGCATAGGGACGCTGCTGAAGGAGGACGACGTACTGGAAGCGGCCGGGACCCGGCGCGTCTCGCCACGCACGGTCCCGATGCTCATGCCCAATGCGGCGGCGGCGCTGATCAGCATCGAATACGGCGCACGGGCCGGGGTCTACACGCCCGTCTCGGCGTGCTCCTCCGGTGCCGAGGCGATCGCCCTGGGGGCCAGGCTGATCCGTGCCGGCGAGGCGGACGTGGTCATCGCGGGCGGGACCGAGGCCGCAACCACCCCGATCACCGTCGCCGGCTTCGCCCAGGCACAGGCACTGTCGAGGCACACCGCCGAACCCGCCTCGGCGTCACGGCCGTTCGCCGCGGACCGCAGCGGATTCGTCCTCAGCGAAGGCGCCGCTGTCATGGTGCTCGAAAGCGCCGAGCATGCCAGGGCCCGAGGCGCGCGCGTCCACGCGGTGCTCGCGGGCGCCGGCATCGCCGCCGACGCCCACCACATCACGGCGCCCGCTCCCGACGGTTCCGGTCAGATCTCCGCCATGCGGAAGGCCCTCGCGCAAGCCGGTTTGGCTCCCGAGCAGATCAGTCACATCAACGCCCACGCCACCGGAACTCCGGTCGGCGACGTCGCCGAGGCACGCGCGATCAGGGAGGTCTTCGGCCACGCCACCGTGACGGCCCCCAAGGCCGCGCTCGGTCACCTCTTCGGCGCCGCCGGCGCGATCGAAGCACTCATCGCCGTCCTCAGTGTGGAGCACGGCGTCATCCCGCCGACCCGCAACCTCACCGCCGCCGGCATCGGTCCCGACATCGATCTCGATGTCGTCGCAGAGCGACGAGACGTCCCCCAGGAGGCCGTGCTCAGCAACTCCTTCGGCTTCGGTGGGCAAAACGTCTCACTCATCGTCACCGGCTCACGGCACCACGCGTCCCGTACAGCCCCGACCACACCATGACCCACGCGAACGCACCGTCGTCCGTGCAGGGCCTCCGCCGATAGCCCGCGGCTCCCGCCCGGCGCTGGACCGGTTTCACGCCGTGGTCGGCCCATGGGGGCCGGCTTGTCCGGCGCCGCCGTTCGGCCTCCGGCCCGCATGACACCGGCCCCGCGGAAGGCGCGCGGTCCCCGAGACCCGGTCCGGACCGGACCGGACACGCCCCGACGAGACCGCGCTCCCACGGCCGATCAGGCGGTCGTCAAGGACAACTGGTCCGCGACGACCGCCCCGTCGTGCAGTCGTGGTCGCGTCCTCCTCCGATCAGGCGTCGAGCACCTGGCCGTCGCGCCTGACGACCGGTCCTTCCGTCGACCACGGGAACTCGATCCAGTCGTCGGTCCTCTTCCACACGTACTCGCACTTCACCAGGGAGTGCGACTTCTCGTAGATGACGGCGGACCGGACCTCGGCGACGTGGTCGAGGCAGAAGTCGTGCACGAGCCTCAGTGTCTTGCCCGTGTCGGCGACATCGTCGGCGATCAGGACCTTCTTGTCGGTGAAGTCGATCGCGGCGGGCACAGGCGCCAGCATGACGGGCATTTCGAGAGTGGTGCCCACGCCCGTGTAGAACTCGACATTCACCAGGTGGATGTTCTTGCAGTCCAGCGCATACGCCAGACCGCCCGCTACGAACACCCCGCCGCGGGCGATGCTCAGGACGAGGTCGGGCTCGTAGCCATCGTCGGCGATCGTCTGCGCGAGTTCGCGCACCGCCCGTCCGAAGGTCTGGTAATCCAGGGTCTCGCGCACATCAGTCACGGCGATCAGTGTCCTTGGCCGCCGGCCAGGCAGCGAGCACCGGCACGCTGAGGAACGCAAGTGTGGCGTTTCACACCTTGGCCGCACGCTCCGGGCCGGGGCCGTGCCCCCGTAGGCCCGTCTGCGGATCCGACGGGAGCGTGAAGGCTGCCTTGTAGTCGGGGGACAGACACGTTCAGAACCGTCGAACGGCGACACGCAAGAGTCGCAGTCATCGGTGGTGTCGCCGTGACCGGCCTACGGCCTCTCTTGCGGATCTTGTCGGATCGCGCCGGACGCCGGACCAGGGCTGGTTGCTGAAGTCGCCGAGCCGCATGCTGAACGCCCGTCACGGGGTGGTGGAGTTCACCGGCCGCGAGGCGGACTCGGCCGCGCTGGACCAGTGGCGCGACAGCCGTCCGCGGCTGGCAGCGCGCTGGTTGTACGGGCCGGGCGGACAGGGCAAGACCCGGCTCGCGGCCCGGTTCGCCGCCCGTTCCACCGAACGAGGCTGGGCGGTGGTCACGGCGACGCACGGGCCGGGTGGCGTCCTGCCGCCGCCGGGCAGTCAGGATCTGCGGTTGCACGGGAATTCGTGCAGCGAGAGCTGGACGTTGTGGCAGTTGGATCCGCTGCCCGCGACCTCACCCAGGGTTGGCGAGGTTCACTCCTTTCTCCCCTGTCCCGGGCAGTCGTTCCTCTCCGAGGTCATGCAGGAACTCGGCGCCTCCAGTCGCTTCGAGGCGGGCGTCCGCGCCGCCAAGCTCGGCCGGCTGGACTGCCCCCGCAACCGACACCCCTTCCGCAGCGTCTATGCTCGTCGACCGTGCTCGTTCGATCACGGCGAGCCATGGAGCTTCTTGGGGGAGAGCAGCCGATGTCCGAATCGGTGGGATACACCGTCCAGCCCGACGCGCTGGACCACGTGACCACGGGACTCAACAACGTCGCAACCGACCTGGCCTCGGCCAACCAGGCCTACACCGCGCAGAAGCCCTACCAGTCCGCCGACTTCGGCGAGTTCGGTGTGGACCAGGCGTGGGCGGGCTTCGACACCAACTGGAGCCAGGAACTGCACGTCACCCAGCGCGCCGTGGCGCAACTGGTTCAGAAGATGTCGGCCACCAGCGCCAACTACCGCGCCGCGGAAACAACGGCCGCCGCATCGCTGACCCCGGCGCAGACCCGATGAGCAAGGTCGCAGACCTGCAGAAGGCGCAGCAGGCCATCACGCACCCCGGTTCCGACTTCTTCGTCGGCCCCGCGCTGCTCAGCGCGATCGGCAAGGCCCTGGCCGTGGCCGGGCCGGCCGGGAACCCGGGCGTGATACGCGAGCGGGCCAAGGCGTACGCGGAAACCGCCAAGGCCTATGCCAAGGCGTCCACCGACCTCGGGGAGGCCGCCGACAACCGGCTGCCGAACGCCTGGACCGGCTCGGTCGCCGAGAACGCCGCCCAGTCCATCCGGGCGCTGGCGAACGAACTGGCCGTCTCCCAGAAGTCCTTGGAGCAGGCCGCCACCGAGCTGAACGCCTGGGCGGACAATCTGGAAGGGGCTCAGAGCACCGACGCTCAGGGCGTTACTGCCCTGGAGAACGTGCAGAAGTCACTCGCCCACGACGCCTTCGACGTCGGCAAGGCCATCGCCGCCATCGAACCCGCCAACACTGCTGTAGGAACCAGGATCTCGGCCGCCCAGCGGGCGGACAGCAGCGGTACCCGCGCCGCGAGCATGCTCAACCAGCTCGCCGCCAGGGCCCGCACCGAGCGCGCCGGACAGGGGCCGATCGATCCTCTCGCGGCACTGGTGCTGGCGAACGAGAAGGGCCCCGGGGGCAACGCGGACGGCGACTACATCCTGACGGACGGCCAGCTCGACCGCGCCAAGCAGTTCATGTCCGTGATGAACGGCACCGACCAGCTCGCCTTCCAGAAGCTCCTGTCCGGCGCCAAGTCACCGGAGGAGGCCGCCTACCTCTGGAAGGCCCTGGCGGCCGGCCACTCGGTGGCCGACGTCCAGAAGTTCGCCGCGCTGATCCACCCCCACGGCGACGACCCGCGCTGGCTGTCCGAGCACCTGGTTCCGGCGCTCGGTTCGGATCCCTTGCGGGAGGAGTCCACCACCCAGGCGACCGGGCTGACGTACAAGGGCACCGCGGTCCTCGACGGCTTCGACGTCTACAGCCAGGGCAGCGTCAACGACTGCGTCGCCGCCTCGACGGTGGTCGCGAGCCTCAAAATCGACCCGGTGACGATGCTCCAGCTCACCACGGGCAACATGACCGACGTCCCGGGGTCCGACTCGCCCGAGTACTTCAAGCAGCGCCTCCAGCAGCTCTTCATCGGCCAGTACCAGCAGGGCCAGCTGGCCGACGGCGGCCAGAAGGTCTACCCGGAGAACAACGGCGGGATCGGACCGAAGGGCAACACCTTCCTCGCCGACCAGAACCTCGGGAAGGCCACGGGTTCGACCTACGAGTACGTCAACCTGGACACCGACGACGACCGGCGCGCGGCCGTCACCCGGATCGAGAAGGCCCTGGACGAGGGCAAGCCGGTGCCGTTCTGCGCCTTCGACGAGGCCAGCGCGGCGGCCGGCAAGAACGGCAACTACCACCAGATGGTGATCGTGGCCCGGGACGGCGACCGGCTGCAGGTCTACAACCCGTGGGGCCAGTCGGTGTGGGTGACCGAGGACCAGTTCATCCACAACCACCTGAACGACGGTGGTCTCACCGGCACGGTGAACATCAACCGGCCCTACGGAGCGGAGCTGCCGAAATGACCGACATCCTCCCGGACACCGAACTGATGACCGGCTACGACGTCGAGGCCGCCCTCACCCGCGGCCTGCTGATCGACGGAGTCCCGCGCCGGGTGCTCTTCGGCGAGGCGGCGATCGCCGCCTCCTACCAGGCCGAGGCCCTGCACATCGGCCCCGACCCGCTGGGCGTCCTGGCCCAGTACGTCCGCGCCGCCGGCTTCGCCGGCGCGCTCGACCTGCCCGAGCCGGTGATCGGCCGGGAGCCGGGCGAGCTGGTCCGCGGCTGGCTGCGCGCGGCCGCGGCCGGCGGGGCGGACCTCGGGCGCGAGGTCCTGTTCGCCCGCTGGCTGGCCGAGGTCGCGCTCCTGATCACCATGCGGCGCCGAGTCCGGGAAGAGGGCAGCTGATGCGCCGAACCGTCATCACCAACGTGGCGGCGCTCCTGGTCGGCGCCCTGCTGCTCGTCTCCTACCTCGACGGCTGGTGGTCCGACTCCGGCCCGGCCGGCACCACGGTCGCCACCGCCATCCGACCGGAGGTGGAGGTGCCCCTCCCCGACAAGGCGTGGGACGCCACCTCCCCGTATCCGACCAGCACGGTGACCCTGACGGTCGGACAGCGGCTCGGTGTCAGAACGACCGGGGGGGCCCTGCAGAAGAGGTGGTACCTCTACTCGGCGGGCGACGACAGCGTGCTGCGGCCCGGCAAGGACTTCGTCATCAGCTCCTGCCCACCCCAGCCGGGCTGCACCTCCGAGTTCGACCTGACCTTCAGCGCCCTGGCGCCCGGAACCACCACACTGACGTGGTTGTTCGGCGAGGGGGGCTGCCGCGCCGGCGTACCGAAGTACGAGTGGGAAAGGTGCGACATCTCCAAGAGCATCCAGGTCACCGTCCACTGAGCACGAAGAGGGACCTCGATGGCCCGGCCGCCCCGCACATCACCTCGCTTGAGAGCATCACGGCCGTGACGTGGGAACTTGTCGCGGCGGGCGACGGTGTCGTGCTCCGGTGCGGGCCGGACGTCATCACCATGCCCTGCCCGCAGGACACGATCGGCTGCGACGCCGGGGGCGACCAGACCTTCATTCCGGGCCACCAGTCGGTCGTGGCCGGACAGAGCGCGCTGTCGGGCCGCACCCACGACCTCACTGCGGCCCGTGGACATCGCATCGTGAAGACCTGCGCAAGGCTCCGCATCCCGGCCCTGGCCGACCTGGCCCACACCGGCGCGGGCGGGACATTCGTCGTGCCGATCAGGCGAAAGCCCGGCAAGGAGCTCACCCCGGGACAGAGATCGCTGAACCGGGCCCACGCCCGGTTCCGATACCCCGTCGAACGCGGTGCAGCCACCCTCAAGCGTTGGCGGATCTACCGCCACGCTCGCTGCAGCCCGAACTGGCTGACGTCAACGGCCAAAGCTGCCCTCGGCGCTACGTGCCTGGGGCCCTGCGGGTTCTGCCGCGGCCGGGAGCTGTTGGAGGAGTTCGGCCTCGATCTGGCCGATCCGCCCGCGCCGCCGGTGGCGCGCTTCGTTCAGGACGAGGAGACCCGGCGGCCGGGCGAGAGCGAGCCTTATTGCCGCCGGCGCCGTCGTGATGTTCCTCAGGACATTCCCTGGACGATACTTCCCAGGGGTTTCTCCGTGCCGCACCGGCCACCGGTCACCGGTGCCTCCCGCCTGCTTCGACCGGAGAGGTTCCCAGGACGCGGGTCATCCGGACAGGGCGGCCCGCGGCCCATCGCCTCAGCCTGTTCAGATCGCCAGATATTGACCAATCTGGGACAATTTTCCCATAGGTCAAATAGCAGCATGGAGCCCTGGTGCCGGCAATGCGGTATCCGCACTCGCCGACGGCCGAACGGATTCGGGCAACGAGGATTCGCTGCGGCACAACCGAACCGCCGTCCGGTCGCACCCGGCCCATTCGCCTGCGCGATTCGGAGGTCTGAAATGGCTGTCACTGTTCCGTTTGTCGTGACGACCTTAGGCGCGGCGCCGGTCATCGGGGTGAGCGCCGCATGGGACATCAACGAACGCGGCGACGTGGTGGGCGAGGGTGACGAGACGGGGTTCGTGTGGCGTCCTGTCACCCCCAACGGCACGACGGGGGCCGTGACGCGCCTGAGTCCGCTCTCGACAGGTGGAGCCCCCACCTCGGCAGCCGCACTCGCGATCAACAGCTCAGGTGACGTCGTCGGCCGTTCCGAAGCACTGGACGCCTTCGGGAACCCTGTCGACAGGCGAGCCGTCCTCTGGCCGGCAGGTGGTTTTCCGGTGGACCTCGGCACCCTCGTCCCGACCGGTTCACCCACGTCGCCGGGGTTCCTTGGAAACAGTGAGGCACTGGATATCAACGACAATCGGGAGGTAGTCGGCCAGTCGGACACCGCCACTTCGGGGACCGCGCACGCTTTTCTCTCGCTGCCCGGACAGCCGATGGCCGACCTCGCGCTGACTCCGCTCGATATCCTGCCGCCGGGCGCGACGGACTTCAGTCAGGCCAGCGGCATCGCCAACGGCGGGGGGATCGTCGGCGAGGGCACCGCGCTGGATGTACAGGGCAACGTCGTCAGCCGGGCATTCTTCTCGTCGACCGCATCGCCTTTCACCAGAACGGCACTCGGGACGCTCCAGAACGGTTCGGGTGGATTCCTGGGGGACAGCAGGGCCGTTGCCGTCGAGAACGCATTCGGGCGAATCGCCGGAGATTCGGTCCCACCGGCCGGGGGGACGGAGACGACACCGGTGATGTTCAAGCTCGGCCCGTTCGGCATCGATCCGACCGGGCTCGCGCCGACGACCGGCAGCACGCGCGCATTCAGCGACGCCGGGGTGATCGTCGGGTTCGTGGGCGACTTCGGTGATCCCGGCCGTAGAGGCTTCGCCTTCGACACCTCGGATTCCACCCTCACCGACCTGAGCAGCAATCTGGCGACGCCGGGATTCACGATCCTTGAGGCGACAGGCGTCAACAACAGCGGCCAGATGTCCGCCATCGCGGCGGACGCCGCGGGAGTGTCCACGGCCGTGCTCCTCACACCCCAACCCTGATGACGGAAGCGAGCTCCCCCGTGCGCCGAGCGGCGGCGTACATTGCCACGGCAGCGGCACCGTCGTCGACATGCCCGCCGGGACGCCGCTCGGCGCGCCGTTCACGGCACCGCTGCGGACCGGCCCGGCCGGCGCGCCGCCGAGGGCCTGGTTGACGACCTTGCCAGCGATCCTCTGCCCGTCCAGGACGGACCCGGCCTGACGCAGCCGACATTCATCGACCAGGCACTGACAAAACCCTGCGGATCCGGCTGCCATGTGTCGTCGGGCGCGAGGACGTCATCGGGTCGGCCACGAGACGTGTCAGTAGCCGCCCGATGCCGCCCGGCATCAGGAGCACTGTCAGTGGCGGATGGCAGCATCGGGCGCATGACGAACACGACACCGTTCGACTGGCGGCCGTTCCTGGTCAGATGGAGCGGGGAGTGGTCGGATTCCCTGCCCGACGATGAGACGACGAGCCAGGAGGACGAAGCCGCCCGGCGGGGTCGGTGGTTGGGGTTCCCGCCCGCGTCCGAGGAGCGGATCGCAGCCATGGAGGATCGCCTCTCACGACGGATGCCCCCGTCGTACCGGGAATTCCTCAAGGCCAGCGACGGGTGGCAGCACGCCGGCGGGTTCATCCGGCTGCTGGCGGGGACGACGGACGCCCGCTGGCACGACAACGAGTCCGGACTGGCGGACATGTTCGAGGAGTATCTGGACGACGACGCCGGACCCGCCGAACGGCGGGATGCGGACATCTGGCGGCGCGGGCTCCAGCTCGACGTCGAGTCCGACGCCACCTACGTCCTCCTGGATCCCGAGGACGTAGGTGACGACGGCGAGTGGGCCGTGTACACCTGGGCCGGCTGGCGGGCCGCGCCACCCGAGCGGTACGCGAACTTCGCCGAGTTCATGCGGAGCATGCACCAGGAGTTCCACAGCCTGCGGGCGCGCCCGGCCGACGGGGAGCCGGAGTTCGCCAACGACACGACGCGAGAGCTGGACGCCCTGGTGGAGCAGGCCCGGCTGGATGCGCTGCGCGGAAACTGGGAACGGGCCGGGCACGCGCTGGACGAGGCGAGGAAGTACGGCAGACCACGGGCCGCCGGATTGGGTGACCAGATACGGCGCCTGCTCGGACGGACCTACATGGTGTACTTCGACGACGTGGTGACCGACCCGCAGTACGCGCCCGAACTGCTGCCGGCGCTGGTCGCCGAGCACGCGGCGCACTCGTACCGGGGCGACTCCACGCTGATGTTCCACCTGCGGGGAGCCGGTGACAACGTGGTGTCGCTGGCCTACGCGATGCTGGAGCAGGTTCGCAACGGCACGTACCGGTACACGGCGGCCGGACCGTTCGGGGAAGCGGTCGAACGGGCACGGGAGCTGGCGCGGTGGGGCGACACCGACGGGGCGTGGCGGGCGCTGACAGACACTCTGCCGGTTTGGCAGCCACTGGGGCCCGACCACCTGGCGCCGCTGGGGTGGGTGGCCGATCCCCTGCTCGGACCCCTGCTGACCCCGGAACGGGGCCGCGAACTGCTGTCCACCCCGAGGGCCGGGCAGACAGGTGAGGCACCGAGCCCGGCGGCCGGCCTCGACCCGGACGACCTGACGTGGCTCGCGGACCCGGACCCTCACGACAACCTCACGTCCTACCGGTTCGTCCTGGTCGAAGGGATGAGCCCGGAGGACCTGCCCGGACGCCTCGCGGACGGGAACGAGGCAGGGCTGGACGATCCCATGACGCCCGACGAAGCGCGCCGCCGATCACTCCGCACGCAGGGGGACTTTTCGCCGTACGAGGACAGAGCCCTCACGGCGGTCGGCCGGGCCGGCACCCGTTGGAGCTTCGCCTTCGACAGCAACCCTGCGCACTTCGACCTGCGGCGGTTCGTCTCCCCGGCCGCGGCTGCCAGCGCGGGCACCCGCGCGGTGGTCGTGTGGAGTGGTCTGACGACCCGGCACGGAGAACCGTTCTTCCACCTTTCCGTGGCGCAAGACGGTGCCCAGCGGTACGCCTTCACATACGCGGACGGAGAGATACACCGCACCGGGGAGATACCACGGGCACTGGACCCGGACCGGTTCTTCCGCTCCCGGGAGGAGGAGACCATGGCGGAACGGTCGCTACTGGAGGCCGTGACCGGCGAGTTCGGTGTCCGACTGCCCCGCTACGCGATCACGAACGGACGGCTGCACACGTTCACCACCCGCTCGTGGACGCGGCCGCCGGGAACGGGGGAGACGTACGTCGTGACCAGTACGACCGGGGACGCGGCACGCTGACGTACCGAGACCTGCGCCGGGCCGACGCCCGCTCAGGGGCGGTCCATGCCCTGACCGACGCGGACACACCCCGGCCGGGCCCGCGGCCGTCCTCTTCCCATCGGCGCCGACGAGGTCCCCACCCCGATCCGCGATGACCACACCACCCACCGGGAGCCGGGCACCGAACTGCTCCGGCAGATCGCTGACTCACCGCGCCGGCCGTCTCAACAGAGCCCCTCGACGGAACCGGCCGGCCGGCGTCACCTAGGCTTCGCAGGAGCCCGTTGTGCGAAGCGCCGAGCAATGACAGGGACGACCATGCAACTGCCGGATGAGGTCCATGCCGAGATCAGGGACCTGTGTCAGGAGGGTGATGCCCTCGCCGGAATGGGAGAGTTCGCCGAGGCCAAGCAACGCTATGTCGAAGCCCTGCGGTTGCTGCCGGGCGATCCCCGTGGATGGGCGGCCTCGACCTGGATCTACGTCGCCATCGGAGACGTGCACTTCCGGCGCGGTGTCTACGACAGGGCGTACAAGTGTTTCCACAACGGCGTTCAGTGCCCTGAAGGGCTCGGCAATCCGTACATCCACCTTCGACTGGGCCAGACGAGCTTCGAGTTGGGCGACCACGATCAAGCTGCGGATGAGCTGATCAGGGCCTACATGGGCGGCGGACCCGAAATCTTCGAAGAGGATGACCCCAAGTATCTCAAGTTCCTGCAGACCCGCGCGGACCTGAACCACACCAGCAACGCGGGCTCCTGACGGAGGTCGGGGCCGGCGGCCCCGGGCCGGCACTCCGGCTCACCTCGCTGCGCCGGATCGACGGGACATGGGGATGGGTCGGGGACGACGACGAGGACCATCCCTGGCTGCTGGACTCCAGCGGGCCGTTCGTCGAGACGGAGGACTGGGTCGGCCGGCAGACGGCGACCCTTCGCACCGCCGGGTACGAACCCACCATCCGTGACGAAGAGGACGACTACCTGGACGACTATCGCAAGGCCTTCGGTGACGCCGGCGACGAGGCCTGGCACCTGGAACGCGGCCGGGGTGCGATCCACATCAGCGACAACGGATGCGGGATGACCGGCTGGCTCATCGTCGTCGGCCCGCACAGCGGGGAACTCCGCGACCGGGCCGGCGCGGTCAACCCGCCCTTCGAGCCGTACGTCGACGCAAGGGGAAACCGCCACACCTTCCGCACCTGGTACCTCGAATGGCTTGAGCGACGCGAGACGGCAACTCGGTTGTCGAGGGGATGAGGTGACTCGGCTTGCGGCGCGTCCTCCTGGCTCAGCCTCTGCGGTCCTCGACCGTCCAGTCGTCGCCCAGCTCGTGGCGCAGCGCCTCCAGCGCTATGCCGGCCTCGCTGCGGAACGATTCCTGCTGGTCCCGGGTCCAGGGCGAGGGACCGGCAGGGTGATCCCAGTCGAGGGAGGACTGGTACAGGTCGGCAAGTCTCGTGAGTTCGTTCCGGGTGGCCGGGGTGATGGGTAGTTTCTCCGGAGCGCAGGGGTATCCGTAGGGGCTGTCGAGGTCGGGGTCGCCGGGAGGACCCGGCCACAACGGGGTGTCGACGCCGTACTCGAAGAAGAACCGCAAGTGGTAGGGCATGCCCCAGCCTTTCACAGCACTGAGCACACGAGCGGCCGGCTGAAACGCTCAGCGGCCAACCCGGCGCCCAGCCACAAGCAAGCACCTGCACGCCGACCGCGGCTATGACCACGAGGTCCACCGGGACAGGGTCCGCCGGTTCCAGATCACCGCGCACCTCGCCCGGCGCGGCACCGGGCACGGCTCCGGCCCAGGCGTGTACCGCCGGGTTGTGGAAGGAGCGATCGCGCTGCTGCACTGGTTCCGCCGCCTGCGCATCCGCTGGGAGATCCGCGACGACATCCACCACACGTTCGTCACCCTCGGCTGCGCCGTCATCCGCCGGCGACGACTGCGCACCGCACTCCGTTGAGAGCAGGGGCAGACGATGCGCCCCAGGGGATGGCCTGCTCGATGCGTCAGAACGCATACGTGGCAGTCGGGCCCGCGCGGCCTCACATCCGGGATCTCAGCACGTCGACCTCACAGCCCGGCGCGTACGGGTCGAAGCCGTGCTCGATCAGCCAGCGAACCACCAGCAGGCTTCGCAACGACCACCACGCGTGGATCACGTCGAGGTCGACGTCGGTGCCATAGCCGGCGATGACGTCGTCGAGGTGCTCCTCGTGTCCGAGCGTGAAGGTGGCGAGGTCGTACAGGGCATCACCCTGGCCTGCCTCGGACCAGTCGATGATGCCCGTGACCTCGTCGCCGTCGACGAAGACGTGCGCGATCTGCAGGTCGCCGTGCGTGAACGCCGGAGTCCACGGCCGGAGCGCGGCCTCGGCGACCTGGCGGTTGCGGGTGACCAGGTCGGCGGGCAGGACGCCGTTCGTCACGAGCAACTCGCATTCGCCGTCGAGTTCCGCCGCCAGCTCGACGATGCTCCGCCCGGCCCGTCCCCGCCGGGACGGCAGCGGCGCGTCGTGCAGCTTCCGGATGGCGGCGCCCGCCGCGGCCCACGCCGCCGGCGACCCGGTCGACGGCCCGCCGAGGCGTCCGAGCGTCGTCCCCGGAAGTGCAGCCATCGCGAGCACGGGCGGCTTGCACCACAGGACCTCCGGGGTCGGGACCGGCGCGAGAGACATCGCCTCGACCTCGACGTCGATGCGCGCCTGATCGGCGTCCACCTTCAGGAACACGTCGCCGACGCGCAGAGTCACACGCTCGGAATGGGCGACGACGACTTCGACCTCATCCATGGGCGACCAGTATCCCGGGGATGACCGCCGACGTCGCCGGGTTTATCACGTGCGATGACGCGGCTGACCGCGTCCCGCTACCCGGCGGCCAGGTTGCTCGCACCGCTCTCACCGAGGAGCCGTGAGGACCTGTCCCGGAGGCCGACCACTGGCTCATGCCGTCCACCTGGGCAAACGAAGGTCCTCGACCGCACTGCGATCGAGGTCCTTCGTCGTGCGGTGGGCGGGATTCTCCCGAGCGGCCTCGGTATGTCATCATACGAAGACATCAAGCGATGACATCGAATGATGACACTCCTCGGTCGCATGCCCGGGGGCCGGGCTCAGCCTCCGAGCCCCGGTTCGAACACTCGATCTCCGACAAGGGAGGACGCGTCCATGGAGACCCCGACCGGCCTGTCGACGCGACGTGAGCGGGCCCTGGTGCCCGTGCTGGTGTTCCTCAGTGCCGTGGTGGCGGTGATCAGCAGCCTTGGCGCGCCGATGATCCCGACCATCGCTGCCGTCGACCACGTGTCGCTCTCCGAGGCGCAGTGGTCGCTGACCATCACGATGCTGGTCGGGGCGGTCTCCACCCCGGTGCTCGGCCGGCTGGGCGACGGGCCGGCCCGCCGTACGGTCACGCTCGCCGCCGCCGCCGTGGTGGTCCTCGGCAGCGTGCTGGCCGCACTGCCGCTCGGCTTCGGCTGGCTGGTCGCGGGACGCGCGCTGCAGGGTGTCGGGCTCGGGCTGACCCCGCTGGCCATCGCCACCGCGCGGGACAGCCTGCCCGCCGCGGCCTCCCGCTCGGCCGTCGCGCTCCTGTCCATCACCACCGTCGCCGGCGTCGGCCTCGGCTACCCGATCACCGGCCTGATCGCCGAGTCCTTCGGCATCCACGCGGGCTTCTGGTTCGGCGCCGTGATCAGTGCCCTGGCCCTGGCGCTGGCCGTCCTGGTGCTGCCCAGGACGACGGCCCGCGAACGGCGCCCGCTGGACGCGCTCGGCGCGGTGCTGCTCGGGCTGGCGCTGGTCGGTCTGCTGCTGGTGCTCAGCGAGGGCGAGAGCTGGGGCTGGGCCGGCGTCCGGCTGTGGACGGTGGCGGCCGTCTCCCTGCTGCTGCTGATCGGCTGGGTGTGGCACGAGCTGCGCACCGCCCACCCGCTGGTCGACCTCCGGAGCCTGACCAACCCCGTGGTGCTGACCGCGGACGTGGCCGGCCTGGTCGCGGGCGTCGGGATGTACCTGCTGATGTCACTGGTGATCCGTTACGTTCAGACCCCGGTCAGCACCGGCTACGGCCTGGGTGCCTCGGTCGTGGTCGCCGGCCTCGTGCTGCTGCCGTTCTCGGCGTTCAGCCTGCTGTCCAGCAAGGTCGTCCCGGTCCTCGCCCGGCGCACCTCGTCCGCCCTGGTGCTGCCGCTGGGCTGCGCGGCATCGCTGGTCTCGGTGCTGTTCTTCCTGTTCGCCCGCGACCACCTGTGGGAGCTCCTGGTGGTGATGGGGATCGCCGGACTCGGCGTCGGTTGTACCTTCGCCGTGATGCCGGGGCTGATCGTCAACGCGGTGCCCGCCGACCAGGTCGGCAGTGCGGTCAGCTTCAACCAGGTGCTGCGTTACGTCGGCTATTCCACCGGCAGCGCGCTGTGCGGTGCCGTGCTCCAGGCGCACACCGAGCCGGGGCGGCAGCTGCCCGCTGTCGGCGGCTACCGGGACGCGGCGCTGATCGGCTGCGCGGTGTGGGTGGTGATCGGGCTGGTTACGATCGTCCTGCCGCGGCTCGGTGCCGCGGCCGCCGCCCGCAGGGGTGCGCGTGCGGACGAGGAGCTGATGGTGGAAGAGAGCATCGCCGACGGCGTGGCCGGCGAGAGCGAGGTGCCCGTGCTGCGGGCCGGGGTCGAGCGGTGACCGAGGCGACCCCCGGAGCGGGTGGGCCCACTGCCACGGACGGCGCCAGGCCGGAGCCCTCGGCGCCCCGGCGCAGGGACTCCGCCCGCAGCCGGGAGCTCCTGATCCGAGCGGCCATGGACCTCTTCGCCGATCGCGGTTTCGAGCGCACCACCATCCGGGAGATCGGCGAACGGGCCGGCGTGGACCCGGCGCTGATCGCCCGGTACTTCGGCGGCAAGACCCAGCTCTACCTGGCCACCGTCCGGGTCGAACTCGGCGACTCGCAACCGGCCGACCTGCTGGAGGAGGACCGTCTGCGCGGCCTGCTGGAGCGCTTCTCCCAGCGCGGCCCCGGCCCCTCCTTCCAGGCCGCAGTACTCCCCGGCGACAACACCGAGGTGCAGCAGGCCGCCCGCACCTACCTCCACGAGCGACTGGTGGGGCCGCTGCGCGACCGTTTCACCGCCGAACAGGTGGACCGCCCACAGCTGCGCGCCGAACTGGCGGCGGCAGCCTTCGCGGGCATCATCCTGGCCCGATCCAGCGGGGCGTTCGGCGAACTCTCCGAGGCGGAACCCGAGGAACTGCTGCCGCTCCTGCACAACCTGCTGGCCGCAAGCCGCCCGCCCCGGTGAGGGAGTCCGGCACCGGATCCGGCAGGCCCCGCCGACCCAGCCCGACAACCGGCTCGTGGTCTCGGCTTCGGTTTCATTCGGCCCAGATGCCGACCTTCAGGCGGATGAGTTCGTTGCGTGCCAGATCCGTGCCAGAACGGGTGGTGAACGGTGGACAGCGGCGGTCTGCGCCGGGCGCCCTAAGGGCCCTCCGCACAGGTATCGGCGCAGATCAGGGTCACGTGCGGCCCGGAAGCCCGAGGATGACCCCGCAGCGGCTCCACCCCCAGCACCTCGCGGACCCGCCTGGCCCGCGCGCGATGGCGAGGAAGGGCCGGCACTCCGGCGGCAGCGCGGCAACGGCAGACCGTCGGGTGCTGTCATCGTGCTGGTCTCCTCTTCGTGACGTCAGGCATAGCGAAGGACCAACCGGTGCCGTCTCGCTTTCGGACGCCACACACCGGGCCGGGATCAAACCCCCGGATCGGGTGGAACCCGCACACCCCGTCCCTGGACGCAACCCGACGCCCTGTCGGACGGCAGTCAGTCCGATGCCGCGCTCGCGCCAGTCGGCGCGGCGACCTGTTCGAGGAATTCCTGAAGTACCTGGCAGAGGATCCCGGGGTGTTCCAGGTGGACGTCGTGCCCCGCTGCGGGGACGCTCACGGCCACCGTCCCGGGGCGCCGTTGGAGCATGGCCTCCGTCTCGTGCGGGGGGATGATGCCCGATTGACCCAGGATGACCAGCGTCGGGCATGCGATGCTCGTCCACTCGTCCCAGAAGGAACGCCGGGCATTCTCCGTCAGCGCTTCGACCATCACGTCACGGTCGAAGCGCGGCCACCAGCCGCCGCCCCGTTCTTCCAGCCCGGCCGCCCAGCCCTCGCCGACAGCACCGCCGCCGAAGAACTCGACGGCGGCCCGGCGCGAGGAGAACGGCGTCGGCCACGCGTCGAGCGCTGCGCCGATCTCGGCGGGCACGTTCGGGCTGGGGCCGCCCGGTCCCGCCTCGACGAGGACGAGCCCGCCCAGCAGATCGGGGTGCGCGGCGGCGGTGAGCATGGCGGTGTGGCCGCCCAGCGACTGCCCCACCAGGACCGGCCGGTGCAGGTCGAGCTGTTCGACGACAGCGGCGACGTCGGCGACGTACGCAGCACGGGAGACATCACCCGGTCGGCGCTCGCTTGCGCCGTGGCCGCGCTGGTCGACGGCGACGACCCGGTGGCGGCGGCTCAGGTTCCGGGCGAGGGTGTCCCATTCGCCCGCGTGGCCGGCCAGTCCGTGCAGCAGGACGACCGGGTGTCCTGATCCGCCCCAGTCGCGGTAGGAGATGCGGACGCCCTCGCGTACCAGGGTGTGCTCGGTCCAGGTCATGTCGGGTTCTCCAGGTGGGTGGGCGCGGTTGGTGAGGTGGCGGCGCTCGCGGGCACCGAACGACCTACGCGGTCGTCGCCCGGTGCCGCCGCGCGCCGCTTCAGGAGGGACGCGTCGCCTTGCCGTCGAGCCAGAGGGTGTCGGAGTCGTCGCGGTGCGAGCCGGTCGTGCCGACGTGCTTCGCGTCGATGCGAGGGCCGTGCTTGATGACGTGCACCAGCGCCATGCCGTGGCCGCGCCCCAGGCCGTACTCCTCCTTGAGCCACGTGAGGATCGTTCCCGCCTTGGTGGATGGGGCGTCGAAGCCGTGCTCCTTCGCCAGTGCGATGAAGGCGCGGGGGGTCAGGCCCGTCTTGGTCTCGATGGTGTCCAGGTACGCCTGAAACGACATGTGCTTCCTCTTGTCCGGTGATCGGTGGCTGGGGCCCGGGCCCGTGGGCGGGTCAGGCGGGCGGGGAGGTCAGGTCCGGCACGCCGGTGGAGAAGGTGGCCGAGGTGGTGAGCCGCAGCGGGGCCCGGCCTGTGCCGTGGGGGAACAGGCGCTTGCCGGTGCCCGGTACGAGCGGGTGCACCAGGAGCCGCAGTTCGTCGAGGAGACCCGCCTCCAGGAGCGTTCGGGTCGGGGTGATGCTGCCGGAGAGGCTGATGTTCCCGCCCGGCTGCTGCTTGAGGTCCTTGAGGAAGGTGATGACGTCGCCGTCGGTGACGGTGGTGCTGTTCCAGTGGGCCTCGTCCAGGGTGGTCGAGGCGACCGGCTTGCGGATGCCGTTGAGCGCGTCCGCCATCGGGCCGGTCTGCTCAGGCCGGACCGCGGCGAACGCCTCGTGGGTCACACGTTCCGTCAGCGGCGTGTCCGCTCCGGCCTGCATCCGGGCGAGGGCCGCGCCCGTCTCCTCGTTCAGGTGAGGGAAGTGTCACTGTTCAGGCGCCTTTGCCACGCCGTCCAGCGACACGAACAGCCCGCCACGATCGTGCGTCCTGCGGTCGTCATGACCGGTTTCCCCCTCGAGTAATGGCGTGTGGGTCGACCCCCTCCGCGCCGGTACTGGACTGTACGGTACCCATATGAGTACTGGTCAGTCCAGTACTGTTCGCGAGGTGTCAAGGAGGCTGACATGCAAGCACCCGAGGACGGCCGCACGGCCCGCAAGCGCAAGGCGATCACGGAGGCGGCTACCGAGCTGTTCCTGCGCAAGGGGTACCCGGGCACCAGCATGGACGAGATCGCCGCGACGGCCGCGGTGTCCAAGCAGACCGTGTACAAGCAGTTCAAGGACAAGGAGACGCTGTTCGGCGCCATCATCCTCGACGCCAGCAGCAAGGTCGGCCTGTTCGTCGAGGTCATCGACGCACTACGCGACACCGATGACCTCGATCGGGACCTGACCGGACTCGCCCGGCGCTACATCACCACTGTCATCCAGCCCGAAGGGCTGCAACTGCGCCGGCTGCTCATCGCGGAGGCCGACCGCTTCCCCGAAGTGGCGGCCGACTACTACCGGCGTGCACCCGAGCGGACCATCGCCGCCCTGGCGGCCTGCTTCCAGCACCTCGCGGCACGCGGGCTGCTGCGGCTGGACGATCCGGTGCTCGCCGCCGGTCACTTCGCATGGCTCGTTCTGGCCACCCCCATGGACCGCATCATGTTCTTCGGCCACGACGACATCCAGACCCCCGCCGAACTCCAACGGCTGGCCGACGAGGGTGTGCGGGTGTTCCTCGCCGCGTATTCGGCTCGCTAGGCGGTCGGGCCGCGCGGTTCGTGGGGCGGGGAGTGAGCCGGACACGAAGGTTGCGGCGGTACTGGGCGGGGGCGGGGACATCGCTCGGGCCGCCGCCCCGGCCTGCCCGCAGACACCGCAGCTCCGGAGAGCGGGCTGCGCACCTGGCTCGGCGGACCGCACACACGTATGACGACGGCCAACAAGGTGAACCCGGTCAACCTGAAGGCAGGAGAAGCTCCCGGCAACGCAGAGGGGAGGTCTGATTGTGTGCGATCCACCCAGACGGCCGGTTCGGCACAGATCTGCCCTGATGCTGCCGAAAGGCCGTCCCGCCTCCGCACCGGCACGACATCCGAGGAGCAGGAACGACGATGGCACCCGATCCGACAATCGCCCAGGTGACCATGACCCTGGCTGCCCTTGCAGCCACCGGGGCCACCCCGCGTCCGTCCGGGGAAACCCTGGCGCAGCAGACCGAACGAATCATCACGGGCATCGACGCGCAACTGAGCGATCCCCGCCTTGCGACGCAGGGCGCGTGGCAGCTGGTGTGGCTCGCCCTGAGCGAGGCCAACGCCAATATGGCCTACATCGCACGAAGCACCAACGACTCGAACGAGTTCGCCGTGGTCGCTCGCGGAACGGACGCCGATCTGACCGACATCCTTGAGGACCTCGACGTCGGCACAGTCGTCCCGTTCCCCGAAAGCGGATCGCCGAAGCCCGTCGCCGTTTCCAAGGGGGCGATGGATGCGTTCAAACGGGTCGTCAACGCCCGCTCGATCGCCTCGCCCTCCCCGAACGTCACGCTCGCTCAGGCGCTCGCGGCCGCGCTCAAGTCGGCTCCCTCCTCGCCGCAGCCGACCGTCTATCTGACCGGTCACAGCCTGGGCGGTTGCATCGCCACCATGCTCGCGCCGTACCTGCAGGCACAGACCTGGCCGAAGCAGCCGAAGTTCGCGGTGATCACCTATGCCGCTCCCACCGCCGGCGTGCAGAGCTTCGTCGACTACTTCGACTCCCTGCCGTGGGTCATCGACGAGCGCCAGAACAACGCCCACGACCTGGTCCCGCACGCGTGGGCCGATCTCGACACCACCGCCGGCTGGTACCCGAGCCCGGGACCGCAGGCGACCGAAGAAGTGAAGCTGCTCATCGGGTCGATCTCCAAGCGCACCAAGGGCAACGTCTACGTCCAGCCCGGCACGCTCCGCCCGATGAACACCGGATACACGTGCCTTGCCAAGAACCTGGTCAACAGGACCACCCAGGACTTCCTCGGCCAGGTCGCCTTCCAGCACGCCAACTCCACCTACCTGGACCTGGTGGGGGCTCCTGCCGTCCCTTCCGGGCCGGCTGTGACCGACGTGACCCCCACCTTCGGCGCACCAGGCGCCACGGTGACCATCAACGGCACCGGTTTCAGTCCGGACAGCGTGGTCGACTTCGGCCACTTCGCCTGCACCGAGCGCGACATCGACCCCTCCGGTACCAGGATCACCGCGCAGGTCCCCGACGGAACCGGCGTCGTCCACGTCCGCGTCACCAACACCCTCGGCACTTCCCCGGCCGTCGCGATGGGGCAGTTCGCCTATGGCGGACCCGCACCCGTGGTGGTCAGTGCGGTCAGCCCGACCAGCGGAAAGGTCGGCACCCCGGTCACCATCAGCGGCTCGGGCTTCGCCGCCGGCGCCACCGTGCACTTCAAGGACAAGGCATCCGATTCGGTCAGGTTCGTCTCCACCGGCCAGATCACCGCGGTCGCGCCCGGTCAGCTCGACGACCACCAGACGGTGAACATCACCGTGACGGTCGGCAAGGCCACCTCTCCCACCAGCCCGGCCGACGAGTTCACCTACACCGGACGGTAGCGTCCGCACGGCCCGTTCCCGGGCGAGGGATCGCCGCAGCACCGTTCGCCGTGCGGCGAGCAGGCCACGGAGCTGTGCGGCACGGCCGAGCGGCGTCCTCGCGACCAGATGTCCGGAACCCTCGGAGAGACCGGGGCGGGGATGAGCCGAGGCACCGATGCGCCGGAGCACGGGGACCGCGGTGCGGTCGCGGCTCGACGGCCGGCAGTGACCCGCCATGGGCCTCGAAGAGCCGTGGTGTCCCGCCC
>NZ_JBHVFE010000015.1:0-46828 GCF_042801945.1 Kitasatospora sp. NPDC057542 | reverse complement strand
GGTGCGCCGTGCGCGCACCGCCCGTCGGTCACTGAATGCTCCGGCCACCGCCGGTGCTCACCCGGCGCCCTTCGGGCCGGGCCCGGTCATGCGGAGCGTCGGCTGATCCGCATGGCCATCGCGCCCGCCGCGAGGAACGCCGCCGAGAAGCCGAGCAGGGCCGGCGACGCCCCGCTCCCCGTCTCGGCCAGCTCCCCGTGGTGCCGGCTCTTCTGCTCCTCGTGGCCGCCCTGGTGGCTCTGGTGGCCCTTGTGCTCCTCGTGGCCGCTCTGGTGGCCCTGGTGGCCCTTGTGCTCCTCGTGGCCGCCCTGGTGGCCCTTGTGCTCCTCGTGGCCACCCTTGTGGCCCTTGTGCTCCTCGTGGCCCTTGTGCTCCTCGTGACCACCCTTGTGATCCTGGTGGACCGGCTTGTGCGGCTCCTGCTCCACCATGCTGAACTTGGCCTTGTTCACGTTGGTGACGCTGTTGTTCGAGCTGTTGTCGAGGTCGTTCTTGACGGTGTTCTCCACAAGGACCGTCACGTTGACCTGCTGGTCCTGGGTTTGCTGGCCGTTCTGAGCCTGGGCCTGGTCCTGGCTCTGGGCCTGGTCCTGGGCCTGAGCCTGGGCCTGGTCCTGGGCCTGGCTCTCGGGCTTGTGCTCGGGCTTGTTCTCGGGCTTGTGCTCGGGCTTGTTCTCGGGCTTGTGCTCGGGCTTGTGCTCGGGCTTGTGCTCGGGCTTGTGCTCGGGCTCGTTCGACTGGCCGCCGTGGCTCTCGTGCCCCTCGTGCCCACCATGGTCGCCGGGGGGGCAGGGGCATTCGGGGGCGTGGTGGTCCTTGGGGCAGCGCTTGCCGGTGCGGGACGACAGTTCGTCCAGTCCGCCCAGTTCCTTGAGGAACCCGAGCGTCGACGGCCGGGCCGCGGGCCGACCGCGCTCGGAGTCGTCCTCGCCCGGCTGACTCGCCGTCTCGTTCTGCTCGGTTCCTTCCTCGGCCGGCTGAGCTGCCGCGCCCGGCTCGGCGGCGACGGCCGCCTCGGTGCCGACGCCCGCCTCGGTGCCGACGCCCGCCTCGGCGGGGTCGTCCGCCCGGTGGGGCTGACGGGCCGCCAGCTTGGGCGGGAGGACTTCACGATTGCCGAAGGTCCAGGCATGGGTGGCGTTGCCGGTGCCCTCCGCGGCACGGAGGAGCCCGTCGACCCAGTTACCCCGCGCCTCCGCCGATTCGGCGGCTGCGCGGTGGTCGGCGGAGGGCGAGGCGTAGGCCACGGAGCCGGCACCCCACACGAGGGCGGCCGAGGTCAGTCCGGACAAGGCCAGGATGGTGATTCGAGTACGCATGACACTCCAGAATGATCCGCAAAACGGATCTTCTGAATACGCCTCTTCGTCACCCCGCCACGGCTCGCACCGCTGCAGGGTAACCGCATTGGCCCAACGGATTAACGTGCGTGGGGTACACCGCCCACACGGCCCGCACCAGTCGACAAGCCGTCAGAGCACCTGGAGGTTCTTCCGCAACTCGAACGGCGTCACCTCGGAGCGGTACTCCTCCCACTCCTGGCGCTTGTTGCGCAGGAAGAAGTCGAAGACGTGCTCGCCGAGGGTCTCGGCGACGAGTTCACTGCGCTGCATCAGGTCGATGGCCTCGCCGAGGTTCTGCGGCATCGGCTGGATGCCGAGGGCCCGGCGCTCGGAGTCGGACAGCGCCCACACGTCGTCGTCGGCGCCGGGCGGGAGCTCGTAGCCCTCCTCGATGCCCTTCAGGCCGGCCGCGAGGGTGACGGCGTAGGCGAGGTACGGGTTGCAGCCGGTGTCCAGGGAGCGGACCTCGATCCGGGTGGAGCCCTGCTTGCCCGGCTTGTACATCGGCACCCGGATCAGCGCCGAGCGGTTGTTGTGGCCCCAGCAGATGTAGGACGGCGCCTCGCCGCCGGCCCCGGCGGTGCGCTGGGAGCCGCCCCAGATCCGCTTGTAGGAGTTCACCCACTGGTTGGTGACGGCGGCGGTCTCGGCGGCGTGCTTCAGCAGGCCGGCGATGAAGGACCGGCCGACCTTGGACAGCTGGTACTCGGCGCCGGACTCGTGGAAGGCGTTGCGGTCGCCCTCGAACAGCGAGACGTGGGTGTGCATGCCGCTGCCGGGGTGCTCGGAGAACGGCTTGGGCATGAAGCTCGCGTGCACGCCCTGCTCCAGCGCGACCTCCTTCATGACCAGCCGGAAGGTCATGATGTTGTCGGCGGTGGACAGCGCGTCGGCGTAGCGCAGGTCGATCTCCTGCTGGCCGGGGGCGCCCTCGTGGTGCGAGAACTCGACCGAGATGCCCATCGACTCCAGCATGGTGATCGCCTGGCGGCGGAAGTCGTGGCCCACCCCGCGCGGGGTGTGGTCGAAGTAGCCGGACTGGTCGGCGGGGATGGGCGGGGTGCCGTCGCCGGGCAGGTTCTTCAGCAGGAAGAACTCGATCTCGGGGTGGGTGTAGAAGGTGAAGCCCTGCTCGGAGGCCTTCTCCAGGGTGCGCTTGAGCACGAACCGCGGGTCGGCGTAGGAGGGCGAGCCGTCCGGCATCAGGATGTCGCAGAACATCCGGGCGGTGCCCGGGGTCTCCGAGCGCCAGGGCAGGATCTGGAAGGTGGTCGGGTCCGGCTTCGCGATCATGTCGGACTCGTACACGCGGGCGAAGCCCTCGATCGCCGAGCCGTCGAAGCCGATGCCCTCCTCGAAGGCCTGCTCCAGCTCGGCCGGTGCCACCGCGACCGACTTCAGGAACCCGAGCACGTCGGTGAACCACAGCCGGACGAACCGGATGTCACGCTCTTCGAGCGTCCGAAGCACGAACTGCTGCTGCTTGCCCATGGGGACAGTCTCACCTCTGCTCTTTACGCTCGTGTTACGCCCCGGAGGCCCCGGAAAGACCTCGTGAAGCGGTTGCCCCCATCATGGCCGATCCGCACCGGGCACCGCAGTGCCGACCCCCGCCGTCGGGCCCCGCCCAGGACATTGCGTCAGTTAGACGATTAGACTCGGAGGCATGCCCACTCTCCGTCTCGCCCTGAGCCAGATCGACCCCTGGGTCGGTGACCTCGCCCGCAACAGCGATGAGGTGGTGCGCTGGACCAGGCAGGCCGTGGAGGCCGGCGCGCAGCTGGTGGCCTTCCCCGAGATGGCCCTCACCGGGTACCCGGTGGAGGACCTCGCCCTGCGCCGCTCCTTCGTCGAGGGCTCCCGCGGTGCGCTGGTCGAGCTGGCCGGCCGGCTGGCGGCGGACGGGCTGGGCGAGGTCCCGGTGGTGGTCGGCTACCTCGG
Source organism: Kitasatospora sp. NPDC057542 (assembly GCF_042801945.1). NCBI lineage: Bacteria > Bacillati > Actinomycetota > Actinomycetes > Kitasatosporales > Streptomycetaceae > Kitasatospora > Kitasatospora sp. NPDC057542. The sequence goes on along the minus strand of NZ_JBHVFE010000015.1, from coordinate 43,544 downwards.
GCGCTCCGAGCACGCCTCGCCACGTTTCAACCGCCCGGCCGGCTCCCCGCAGAACTGCGCCGCGGTGCTGCACCGGGGCGAGGTGGTGACCCGCTTCGCCAAGCACCACCTGCCCAACTACGGCGTGTTCGACGAGTTCCGCTGGTTCGTCCCGGGCGACCAGCTGCCCGTGCTGCGGGTGCACGGGGTGGACGTCGCACTGGCCATCTGCGAGGACATCTGGCAGGACGGCGGCCGGGTCACCGCCGCCCGCGAGATCGGCGCCGGGCTGCTGCTGGTGGTCAACGGCTCCCCGTACGAGCGGAACAAGGACGACCAGCGGCTGGAGCTGGTGCGGCGCCGGGCGGCCGAGGCGGGCTGCACCCTGGCGTACGTCAACATGGTCGGCGGCCAGGACGAGCTGGTCTTCGACGGCGACTCGATCGTGGTCGGCGCGGACGGCGAGGTCCTGGCCCGCTCCCCGCAGTTCGAGGAGCACCTGCTGGTGCTGGACCTGGACCTGCCGACCGCCGGCCGCGACCACACCGACGGCCTGCTGCTGAGCGACGGGCTGCACCTGGTCCGCACCGAGCTGGACGGCGAGCCGCAGGCCGCGCCCGTCATGGGGGCTCCCCCGGCCGAAGGCCGGGAGAGGCTCACCGCCGAGGTGGCGCCGCGGATCTCGGACGAGGCCGAGATCTGGGCCGCGCTGGTCTCCGGCACCCGGGCCTACGTGACCAAGAACGGCTTCGAGTCGGTGCTGATCGGCCTCTCCGGCGGCATCGACTCGGCGCTGGTGGCCGCGATCGCGGTGGACGCGGTCGGCGCGGCGAACGTGCACTGCGTCTCGATGCCCAGCCGCTACTCCTCCCGGCACTCCCGGGACGACGCGGCCGAGCTGGCCCGCCGCACCGGGCTGCGCTTCCGGACCGTCTCCATCGCCCCGATGTTCGACGCCTACCTGGGGGCCACCGAGCTGACCGGCCTCGCCGAGGAGAACCTCCAGTCCCGGCTGCGCGGCACCCTGCTGATGGCGATCTCCAACCAGGAGGGGCACATCGTGCTCGCGCCCGGCAACAAGAGCGAGCTGGCGGTCGGCTACTCGACCCTGTACGGCGACTCGGTCGGCGCCTACGGGCCCATCAAGGACGTCTACAAGTCGCTGGTCTTCCGGCTGGCCCGCTGGCGCAACGAGGAGGCCGAGCGGCGCGGCGAGGTGCCGCCGATCCCGGAGCACACCATCACCAAGCCGCCGTCCGCCGAGCTGCGGCCGGACCAGGTGGACACCGACTCGCTGCCCGACTACGACCTGCTGGACAGCGTGCTGGCCCGCTACATCGAGGGCGACGAGGGCCGGGACGCGATCGTGGCGGCCGGCTTCGACCCGGCCGTGGTGGACCGGGTGGTCCGGCTGGTCGACACCGCCGAGTACAAGCGGCGCCAGTACCCGCCGGGCCCGAAGATCTCGGTCAAGAACTTCGGCCGGGACCGCCGCCTGCCGATCACCAACCGCTGGCGGCGCGGCTGAAGCGCACGGCCTAGCGGACCGGCTGGTACCGGTAGGTGGCGGCCACCGGAAGGTGGTCGCTGCCGTCCCGCGGCAGGGTGCGGGAGTCCAGCGGGTCCAGCCCGCCCTTGCTCATGATCTGGTCGATCCGGGCCATCGGGAAGGCGGCCGGCCAGCTGAAGCCGAAGCCGTCACCGGCGGCGCCCTGGGCCGAGCGCATCTGCGAGGTGACCGGCGCGAGGCTGCGGTCGTTCATGGTGCCGTTGAGGTCGCCGAGCAGCAGGACCTTCTTCAGCGGCTCGGCCTGGATCGCGTCACCCAGCGCCTGCGCGCTGACGTCCCGCTGGTTGACGGTGAAGCCGCCCTCGGCCTTCAGCCGCACCGAGGGCAGGTGCGCCACGTACACCGCGACCGGGCCCTGCGGGGTGCCGACCTGGGCGCGGAAGGCCCTGGTCCAGCCCATCCTCAGGTCCACCGGGGAGACGTCACTGATCGGGTACTTCGACCAGAGCCCGACGGTGCCCTGCACCTCGTGGTACGGGTAGGCGCCGGCCAGCCCGGTCTCGTACGAGCGCAACGGCTTGCCGGCCAGCTCCTGCAGGGCGACGATCTGGGCGCCGGAGTCCACCAGGGTACGGATGGTGCCGGGCACGTCGGTGTTGGCGGCGGCGACGTTGTGGCTGACCACCGTCCAGTCGCCCGGGCCGCCCCGCTTGTCGCTCAGCAGGCCGCCGAACAGGTTGACCCAGAGCACGACGGGCAGCAGCAGGGCGAGCAGCGCGGTGGCGGAGCGGCGCAGCAGCGCGGGCACCAGCAGCACCGGGACGGCCAGGCCCAGCCAGGGCAGGAAGGTCTCCAGCAGGCTGCCGAGGTTGCCGACCCGGTTGGGCACCTCGGCATGGAAGGCGAACAGCACGGCCGTGAGCACGGCGAGCGCGGCGATCACCAGGCCGCGCCGCCAGGTACTGCTGCCGCGGGTGTCCCGGCCCCAGTGGCGCAGGCCGATGAAGCCGACGCGACGCGGCGCGGGGGCCGGGTCGTCGGCGCCGCTCCCGGGGGCCACGATCCGATCGGTCCTGTCCGCCTGCGCCATCAAGTGGCTCCCGTCGCTCGTGCCGCCGCCGGTCCGGTGCCGGTTTGACCGGATACCCGGCTCAGCCTATGCCGGGACAGACGTCGGCCCCCCGGAGCGGGTTCCGGCGTGGCCCGGTTTGGTGAGCGAGGCCACGTTCGGCCGGATCAGCGGGGCGCGAGTCCTTCGAGCACGGAGTCGACCAGCTTGCGGGCCAGGTCCGGGTCCTCCAGGTCGGAGTCGTCCCACAGGATGCTGCGGTAGAGGATCGGCCCCATCAGCAGGTCGTTGAGCAGGTCCAGGTCGAGGTCGTCACGGATCACGCCCTCGGCGACGGCCTGGCGGATCAGGCCGAGCCCGACCGCCCGGCGCGGCTTGATCACCCGCTCCCGGTAGGCGGTGTACAGCTCGGGCAGGGTCTGCATCTGGCCCATGGCGGCCTTGAGCACCCAGCGGGTGCGCTTGGCCAGGCCGCGCCGGCGGACGTGGTCCACCAGTGCGATCAGGTCGGCCCGGGCGCCGGCGCCGGTGGGCTCCGGCAGTGGCTCCTCCAGCCGGCTGACCACGTCGACCAGCAGGGCCTCCTTGTTGGGCCAGCGCCGGTAGATGGTGGCCTTGCCGACGCCGCCGGCGGCGGCGATGCCCTCGATGGTGAGCTCGGACAGCGCGGTGCCGCCGGCCATCAGGTCCTCGACGGCCGTGAAGATGGCCTGCTCGGCGGCCTCACTGCGGGGCCGGCCACGGCGTACCTCCGCGCAGTGCTGCCCGGTGCCGGCGGTCGGCGTGTCCGTCTTCATCCCCGCTGCCTCTCCCTCGCTCTCCCCGGTCGCGCAGGCGCCGTGGCGTGTCCCTCGATGGGTCCGCGGCAGGGGACCTTGCCCCGGACCCGGGCCCTGCCTCCCGGGGCGTACCCGGGGGACAGGGCCATTGTCACTCAGCTGCGGTGCGGCCTCAGGCGTCCGCGGCCGCCGCCTCCCGCTCCTGGCCGCGCTGCTCGGGGACCTGGCCGCCCGGGCCCGCGGGGGCGGCCGAGCGGCGCGGCAGCAGGAACCAGGCGACCGCGGCGCCGATGACCGAGACGCCCACCGAGAGCGAGGCCACCACGTGCATGGCGTGGATGAAGGAGTCCTTCGCGGGGGTGATGAGCGCCTGGCCGCCGGGAAGGCGGTCGGCGATGGCCAGGGTGGCCTCCAGCGACTCGCCGGCCTTGTCGCGCAGCCCCTCGGGCAGGTGGGTCAGGGTGTCGGCCATCCCGTCGCGGTAGACGGTGGAGAGCACCGCGCCGAGCACGGCGACCCCGAGCGAGCCGCCGACCTGGCGGAAGGTGTTGTTGACGGCCGAGCCGGCGCCGGCCTTCTCCCGGGGCAGCGAGGCCATGATCGCGACGGTGACCGGCGGCATGACGTGCGCCATGCCGGCGCCCATCACCAGGCCGAGCACGACCAGCATCCAGATCGGGCTGGTGGCGGTCAGCACGGCGTAGCCGACGAAGCCGAGCGCGACCAGCAGCATGCCGCCGGCGGCGGTGGCGGCGACGCCGAGCCGGTCGACCACCAGCCGGGCCCGCGGGGCGAACAGCAGCTGGGCGGCGGCCATCGGCAGCATCAGCAGGCCGGCCTGGAGTGCACTGTAGCCACGCACGCTCTGGATGTAGAAGACGCCGAAGAAGGAGACGCCCATCAGCGCGAAGAAGATCACGCCGACGACCACCACGGAGGCGCTGAACACCTTGTCGCGGAACCAGGTGACGTCCAGCGCGGGGAACGGCGTGCGGCGCTCGAACCAGACGAAGGCGGCCAGCGCGACGACGCCGACCAGGGTCGGCGCCCAGGCTTCGACCACGGTGAAGTCGGCCAGCTCGCCGCCCTTGATGATGCCGTAGATCAGCGCGACCAGCCCGACGATCGACAGCAGCACGCCGACCGGGTCCATCCGGCCCGGGTTGGGGTCCTTGGACTCGGGGACCAGGATCACCATCGCGATCACCGCGACGACCACGATCGGGACGTTGACCAGGAAGACCGAGCCCCACCAGAAGTGCTCGATCAGCAGACCGCCGGTGATCGGGCCGATGGCGATGGCCAGGCCGACGGCGCCGGCCCAGATCCCGATCGCCTTGGGCTGCTCGGAGCGCTCGAAGACGTTCATGATGATCGCCAGCGTGGCGGGCATCGCGAGCGCGCCGCCGACGCCCATCAGGGCGCGGTAGCCGATGAGTTCACCGGGCGAGGCGGCCAGCGCGGACAGCAGCGAGGCGACGCCGAAGACCGCCATGCCGGCCAGCAGCGCGCGCTTGCGGCCGAACCGGTCGCCGAGCAGGCCGGAGGTGAAGAGCAGGCCGGCGAAGACCAGGGTGTAGGAGTTGATCGACCATTCCAGGTCGCTCTGGGTGGCCCCGAGGCCGACCGGCGCGGGGGTCGCGATGGTCTTCATCGCGACGTTGAGGATCGAGTTGTCGAGCACGACGACGAGCAGGGCGAGCAGCAGGGTGCCGAGGATCGCCCAGCGCCGGCGGTGGATGGCTTCCGGCACGCGAGGTGGCGCGGCTGCGGTGGTCATTGGTCTTCCCGTCCGTGTTGGCGTTGCACTGGCGGGCATTCCGAGCCGCATACGTCTCGCAACCCCCCGCGCCAGAGTAGCGGCCCATACGATACGAGACGAATCCGTTTCGTAAAGAGAAGGCAAATTCGGAGGCCTCCCGCGCACCCCGGCGCGGGCGGCCCGCCCGCCCGGTGTGCGGCGGATCCCACCGGGACGCACGCACCCCTCTTTGCGCGCGCGCCGGGGCGTGCAAGCATGGAGGGAATCCGGGGACGCCGCACGGCGCCACGAGACGACAACCCTTCAGGAGTCCGTTCGATGAACGCTTCTTCGCCTTCGCCTGCCCAGAACCAGGCGTCGACCACCACCCTCTACGGCGGGGTCACCAACCGCCGGGTCACCGTCCGCGACCTCGCCGCCGCCAAGCAGCGCGGCGAGAAGTGGTCGATGCTCACCGCCTACGACGCCCTCACCGCGGGCGTGTTCGACGAGGCCGGCATCCCGGTGCTGCTGGTCGGCGACTCGGCGGGCAACTGCCACCTCGGCTACGAGACCACCGTCCCGGTGACCATGGATCAGATGGTGATGCTCTCCGCCGCCGTCGTCCGCGGCACCAAGCGGGCCATGATCGTCGCCGACCTGCCGTTCGGCTCGTACCAGGAGTCCCCCGCCCAGGCCATGCACAACGCGGCCCGGCTGATGAAGGAGGCCGGGGTCGGCGCGGTCAAGCTGGAGGGCGGGGAGCGCAGCGCCCGCTCGATCGAGCTGCTGGTCGAGGCCGGCGTCCCGGTGATGGCCCACATCGGCCTCACCCCGCAGTCCGTGCACGCCCTCGGCGGCTACCCGGTCCAGGGCCGCGGCGACGAGGCGGCGCACCAGCTGCTGCGCGACGCCAAGGCCGTCCAGCAGTCGGGGGCCTTCGCGGTGGTGCTGGAGGCCGTCCCGGCCGAGCTGGCCGCCCAGGTCACCGAGCAGCTGGCGATCCCGACCGTCGGCATCGGCGGCGGACCGGACACCGACGCCCAGGTGCTGGTCTGGACCGACATGGCCGGCATGACGGCCGGCCGGGTGCCGAAGTTCGTCAAGCAGTACGCGGACCTGCGGACCGTCCTCGGCGACGCCGCCCGGGCGTACGCGCAGGACGTGCGCACCGGCGCCTTCCCGGCGGCGGAGCACAGCTTCCACTGACGCTCCCCCTCGCGGCCCCGCTCCCTCGCCGGAAGCGGGGCCGCTGTCGTTCCCGGCGCGACCGATGACAGCCGCGTGACAGCGGGCCGACAGCGCGCCGCCCGGGCCGACAGGGAGTTGACGGCCGGGGCGGACAGCCTGGAGGCATGACACGAATCGCGACGGCCCCGAACGACCGGGGAACCACCTCCGGGAACGCCGTGGAGGTGCACGGCATCGTCAAGCACTACGGCAGCACCAAGGCCCTCGACGGGGTCGACCTCACCGTCGAGGAGGGCACCGTCCTCGCCCTGCTCGGCCCCAACGGCGCGGGCAAGACCACCCTGGTGCGCGTCCTGTCCACCCTGATCAAGCCGGACGCCGGCACCGCGTTCGTCGGCGGCTACGACGTGCTGCGCCAGCCCAAGCAGCTGCGCCGCACGATCGGCCTCACCGGCCAGTACGCCTCCGTGGACGAGCTGCTCTCCGGGTACGAGAACCTCTACCTCATCGGCCGGCTGCTGGACCTCCCCCGCCGGGAGGCCAAGGCCCGGGCCGCCGAGCTGCTGGAGCGCTTCTCCCTCACCGAGGCCGCCAAGCGGCCCGCCAAGACCTACTCCGGCGGCATGCGCCGTCGCCTCGACCTGGCCGCCAGCATGATCGGCCGCCCCCGGGTGCTCTACCTGGACGAGCCCACCACCGGCCTGGACCCGCGCACCCGCAACGAGGTCTGGGACGAGGTGCAGCGGATGGTCGCCGAGGGCAGCACCGTCCTGCTGACCACCCAGTACATGGAGGAGGCGGAGCAGCTCGCGAACGAGGTGACCGTCATCGACCGCGGCAAGGTGATCGCCAACGGCGCCGTCTCCGAGCTCAAGGCCAGGGTCGGCGGCCAGACCCTCCAGGTCCGCCCGGCCCACCCGGCCGAGCTGCCCGAGATGGCCCGCTGCCTGCGCGAGAACGGCGTCCTCAACGCCACCGTCTCGCACGACGACGGCCTGCTCGCGGTGCCGATCACCGGCGAGGAGCACCTGACCGCCGTCATCTCGGTGCTCGGCACCCGCGGCTTCGCGATCGCCGGCATCGACACCAAGGTCCCCAGCCTGGACGAGGTCTTCCTCGCCATCACCGGCAAGCCCACCGCGGACGCGGCCACCGCCCCCGCCCCCAGCCTCGCCAAGGAGCCCGTCGCATGACCACCGCCACGCTCACCCCCGCCCGGGTGAAGGACACCCGGGCCGAGGACACCCGGATCGGCCTGGCCGGCACCCTGCGCCACGTCGGCGCGCTGACCCGGCGCAACCTGATGCGGATCAAGGCCGACCCGGAGTCGATGTTCGACGCCGTACTGATGCCGATCGTCTTCACCGTGCTGTTCGTCTACGTCTTCGGCGGCGCCATCTTCGCCGGCAACCAGGACGAGTACAAGCAGTTCATGATCCCCGGTCTGCTCGGGCAGACCGGCATGACCCTGGCGCTGGCCGTCGGCACCGGCCTGAACAGCGACTTCCAGACCGGGGTGATGGACCGTTTCCGCACCCTGCCGATCGGCCGGGCCTCGGTGCTGCTGTCCAAGATCGTGGCGGAGACCCTGCGGGCGCTGCTCTCCTCCGCGATCCTGCTGACCTTCGCGTTCATCCTCGGCTTCGAGCTGAAGACCGGTGTGCCGGAGCTGCTGGCCGCGGTCGGCCTGTCGCTGGTGTTCGGCATGTCGATCGTCTGGATCTCGATGTTGCTCGGCATGTCGATGAAGAGCGCCCAGGCGGTGCAGGGCGTCTCCATGCTGGTCCTGATGCCGATGCAGTTCGGCAGCTCGATCTTCGCACCGACCGACACCATGCCGGGCTGGCTGCAGGCCTTCACCAAGGTCAACCCGCTGTCCGCGCTGGCCGACGCCTCCCGCTCCCTGCTCAACGGCCAGGGGGCGGTGGCCCACCCGGTGATGATCGTGCTGATCTGGTCGGCCGCCGCCACCGCGGTCTTCGCCCCGCTGGCGGTCGCCCGGTTCCGCAAGCGGACCTGACCCCCGCGACCACCGCCGGCCCCGTCGGGGAAGGGCCGGCGGACGGGACGGCCGGCCGTCCGGGACAGGCGCCGGCCGCAGTACGGGCCCGTGCGGGCGGTGACCAGGGGACGGGCACCGGCCGCACGGGCCCACGCGCGGTCTAGCCGATCAGCCCCTCCAGCAGTTCGAAGGCCTGCTCCTGGGTCATCCCGGCCCCGTCGGCCCGGGCCTCCTCGTACCCGGCATCCCCCATCAGCTCCCGCAGGACGGCCTCCGAACGCGCGCGCTCGACCCGGTCCAGGTAGCCGCCCTTGGGGCCGTGCAGCCCACCGTGCGCGCCGGTCAGCGCGGCCGCCACCCGGGCCCGCTCCAGGTCGCCGTCGTGCTGGGCGAAGGCGCACAGCACCGCCGTCACCGCCGGCACCACCAGGACCGTCATGTGTTCGAAGAAGCCGCTCGCGGCCGTCACCGCCCGCAGCTGCCGCCAGCCGTCGCGCAGCAGCTCGAACCCCGCCTCCGGGTCCCCGGCCCGGGCGGTGATCCAGCCGCGGGAACTCAGCAGCATCCCGGTCACCAGGCTCGGCGCGAAACCCCCGACCCGGACCGTGTCCAGCTCGTCCAGCTCGGCCAGCGCCCGCTCGAACTCGCCGCGCTGGGCGTGGATGCCGCAGAGCGTCAGGTGGCCGAACATCAGTGCCCCGGTGGTGGACTGGTTGAGCCCCGGGGTGTCGATCGAGGCCAGCGCCTCGCGGATGACCCGCTCGCCGCGGTCCATGTCGTGCTCCAGCAGGGCGCTGCCCAGGTTCACCCGCAGGATCGGCACCTCCTGCGGCGCCCCCAGCTCCTCGACCAGCTCGATCGCCCGCGCGTACGCCTCGGCGGCGGCCGCGGACTCGCCCCGGTTGGCCAGCGACTCGCCGTGCGCGGACAGCGCCTGGGAGATCCCCCAGAGGTTGCCCGACTGCTCGAACAGCTCCAGCGAGCGCTCGCCGTCCAGGATGCTCTGCTCCTCGCCGCTCGGCCAGTCGTTCATCATCCTGGCCCGCACCTGGAGGATGAACGCCAGGTCGCTCACCCCGCCGTGCTGTTCGCAGCCGCGCACGGCGTCGTCGATCAGGTCCTTCATCTCCTCCAGGCGACCGGACAGGAAGGCCCCGAACACCCGCATCAGCGCCGGGAAGCGGTAGGCCTGCGGCAGATCCGGGGTGTAGACGCCCATCAGCCGCTGGGCGACCTCGATCGCCTCCGGGTCGCCGAGGACGTCCAGGTTGCCCTCGAACAGCCCGATCAGCCGGAACATCGCGAGCAGCCGGCGGGCCTCCTCGACCACCCCGGCGGACAGCGGCAGCTCGTACGCGAACACGCTGCGCTCCAGCGGCACCGGCCGCGGGGCGTCCGGGCCGAACGGGTCCGGGCCGAGCGCGGCGACCGCGTTGTACCAGGAGCGCGCCTCCATGCTGTAGCCGCGCAGCGACCAGTACCAGCTCATGCCGAGGGCGAGGAGCAGCGCCTGTTCCTCGTCCCGCAGGTCGATCGCCCGACGCAACGCGATCCGGATGTTGTCCTGCTCGCGCTCCAGCACCGTCAGCCAGTGCAGCTGCCGGGGGCCGTGGATCTGGCCGTCGGCGACGGAGAGCATGGTGCGGAAGTGCGCGAGGTGACGGGCCTCGGTGGCGGCGCGCTCGGCGGCGGCCCCGGCGAGACGCTCGGCCGCGTACTCGTGGATGGTCTCCAGCATCCGGTAGCGCGGCAGGCTGGCCCCGTCCAGGTCCGCCACCAGCAGGGACTTGTCGACCAGGGACAGCAGCAGGTCGGCGACCTCGCCGGGGGCCACCTCGACGCCGTCGGCGCAGACCGCCTCGGCGTCCTCCAGCTGCCAGCCGCCCGCGAACACCGACAGCCGGCGCAGCACCGCCCGCTCCCGCTTGCCCAGCAGGTCCCAGCTCCAGTCGACCACCGCGCGCAGGGTCTGCTGGCGCGGCAGCAGGGTGCGGCTGCCCGCGGTGAGCAGTGAGAACCGGCCGTCCAGCCGGTCGGCTATCTGGCGCGCCGTCATCACCCGCAGCCGGGCGGCGGCCAGCTCGATGGCCAGCGGCAGCCCGTCCAGCCGGCGGCAGATCTCGGCGCAGGCCTCCGGGTCGCTCTGCGGGTCGAAGCCGGGACGGGCGGCGGCGGCGCGCTCGGCGAACAGCCGCAGCGCCACCGGGTCGGGCAGCGGCTCCACCGGCAGCACCGTCTCCCCGGGCACGCCCAGCGGTTCACGGCTGGTGGCGAGCACGGTCAGCCCGGGGCACTCGGCGAGCAGGACGTCGGCGAGGTCGGCGGCGGCCTGGATCAGGTGCTCGCAGTTGTCCAGGACGAGCAGCATCCGACGGTGGCCGCAGTGCTCGACCAGCCGGCGCACCGGGTTCTCGGCCCGCTTGTCGATCACCTCGGCGACCATGCTGGTGCTGTGCAGCACGATCTCGCGCAGGCCGAGCGCCGAGACCACGGCGGCGGGCACCGCCTCCGGGCTCTCCAGCGGGGCGAGTTCGGCCACCCAGACGCCGTCCGGCCAGCCACCGGCGGACTGCTCGGCGCGGCCGGCCTCCGTCGAGAGGCTGGTCTTGCCGGAGCCGCCGGGGCCGGTCAGGGTGACCAGCCGACGGTCCGCCAGCATGCCGCGCAGCGCGGCGAGATCCTCCTCCCGGCCGACGAAGCTGGTCAGCCGGCCGCGCAGATTGCCACCGGAGCGCGGGAGTTGGGGCGCGGCAGCGGGTGCGAGCGCGGGGGCCGGGGCGCGGACGGGCTCCGGCGTCGGCGCCTCGTGAGCGTCCGGTGCGAGCAACTCGGCGTACAGGGAGCGGAGTCCGCGGCCCGGGTCGACGCCGAGCTCCTCGGCCAGCGCGCGCCTGGTCCGTTCGTAGTGGCGCAGCGCCTCGGCCGTCCGCCCGCTCTCGTGCAGCGCCCGGATCATCAGCAGCTGCAACGGCTCGTCCAGCGGCTGCCCGCCGCACAGCTCGGCCAGCTCGGCGACCAGCTCGGCGGCCCGGCCGAGGCCGAGGTCGGCGGTGATCCGGTGGCGGCGGGCCTCCTCCCGCTGGGCGTCCAGCCGGGCGGCCGGGCCGGTGCGGTCCGGCAGGTCGGCCAGCGCGGGGCCGCGCCACAGCGCCAGGGCGGCGGCCAGCTTCCCGGCGGCGAGCGCGTGGTCCCCTGCGTCGAGGGCACGGCGGCCCTCGCCGGTCAGCCGCTGGAAGTCGGCGAGGTCGGTGGCCGGGCCGGTCAGCCAGTACCCGGCCGGGCCGGAGCCGACCTCGTCCCGGCCGATGGTGCGGCGCAGCCGGCCGACCAGGGTCTGGAGCGCGGCGGAGGAGTCCTGCGGCGGCTCTGCCTCCCACACCTCGTCCACCAGCACGTCGGCCGGCACCGGCCGGCCCTGCCGCAGGGCCAGGGCGGTGAGCAGGGCCCGCAGCCGGGCGCCGCCGATCGGCACCGGGGTGCCGTCGTCGTGGTGGGCCGTCGTCGTCCCGAGAATGCCGTAGTGCACCGGACCATTCTGGTCGATCGGCGGGGCAAGGGCCGCACAATTGTGCAGGGCCGTCCCGGCCCCGGTGCGTGGGGGTGGAACGCCGCGTGGGGCGGAACGCCGGCGCACGCCCGGACGTTCACCCGGAGCGGCTTGTCCGGTCACCGGCCCACCCGGCATGATCGACCCCGGCCCACGCCCGCCCCTCTTCCCCCTGCCCACGGAGCACCCACACCATGACCTTCGCCGCCACGCCGCGCTCCCGCAGCGAGGACCGCCGGATCAGCCCGGTGTTCTGGGTGCTGCTCGCCGTCCTCGGCACCTCCGGCTGGGCGGTGTACCAGGGCTACGGCAACACCTCGTTCGGGGTGTTCCTGTTCGTGGTCGCGGGCTGGATGGTCTCGCTCTGCCTGCACGAGTACGCCCACGCGCGCACCGCGCTGCACGGCGGCGACATCACCGTCGGCGCCAAGGGCTACCTCACGCTCAACCCGCTGAAGTACGCCAACGTGCTGCTCAGCTTCGTGCTGCCGATCGTCTTCGTGATCCTCGGCGGCATCGGCCTGCCCGGCGGCTCGGTCTGGATCGAGCGGAACCGGATCCAGGGCCGGCTCAAGCACAGCCTGATCTCGGCGGCCGGCCCGCTGGTCAACCTGCTCATCGCGGCGGCGCTGCTGATCCCGATCGGCGCGGGCTGGCTGGACGACCCGACCGTGCACGCGTTCTGGAACGGCTACGAGCTGATCATCTCGCCGTTCTCCGGGGCGCTGGGATTCCTCGGCTTCCTCCAGCTGAGCGCGGCGGTGCTGAACCTGCTGCCGGTGCCCGGGCTGGACGGCTACGGGATCGTCGAGCCGTGGCTGTCGTACAAGACCCGGCGCGCGATCGAGCCGTTCGCGCCGTACGGGATGCTCGCCGTGTTCGCGCTGCTGTGGCAGCCCCAGGTGAACCAGTTCTTCTTCGGCATCGTCCACGGCCTGATGAACCTGTTCGGCGTGGACCAGGACTACGCGACGCTCGGCCGGTACCTGTTCACCTTCTGGAAGAACTAGCCCTTCCGGAAGCCTCAGCCCTGCTCGGCCGCGGCGGCGGCCTCGGCGAGCTTCGCGCTGCGGCGGTTCATCCACAGCACGTTGCTGGCCACACCGGCCAGCGGGAGCCAGATCAGGCCCAGCCAGAGGCCCTGGGTCAGCGAGAAGACGGCGGCGACCAGCGCGAGGACGACGACGATCAGGGCGAGCAGGGACGTGCGGGGCATGGCGGCGGACTCCTGGGACCGGGTACGGGCGGCCGGGGTTCGGCCGGAACCCATTGTCGCCGACCTCACCTCCGGAGCAGGTCCGGGGTGAGGTCGACACGGCGTCCGATGGTCAGACGTCGGTGATCCGCAGGCCCGCGTGGGCCTTGTAGCGGCGGTTGACCGAGATCAGGTTGGCGACCAGCGCCTCCACCTGGTGGGCGTTGCGCAGCCGGCCCGCGAAGATGCCGCGCATCCCGGGGATGCGGGCGGCCAGGCCCCGGACGACGTCGATGGCGTCCCGGTCGTCGCCGAGCACCATGACGTCGGTGTCGATGGTCTCCACCGACTCGTCCTGGAGCAGGACCGCCGAGAGGTGGTGGAACGCGGCGGTGACCCGGGAGTCCGGCAGCAGCGCGGCGGCCTGCTCGGCGGCACTGCCCTCCTCCGGCTTCAGCGCGTACGCGCCCTGCTTGTCGAAGCCCAGCGGGTTGACGCAGTCGACGACGATCTTGCCCGCGAGCTCCTCGCGCAGCGCGGTCAGGGTGGCGGCGTGGCCGTCCCAGGGCACCGCGATGATCACCACGTCGCTCTCCCGGGCGACGGTGGCGTTGTCGGCGCCGCGCACGCCGAGGCCCAGCCCGGCCGCCGCGGCCTCGGCCCGGGCGGCGTCACGGGAGCCGATGATCACCTGCTGGCCGGCCTTGGCCAGCCGCAGGGCCAGGCCCCGCCCCTGGTCGCCGGTGCCGCCGAGGACACCGACCACCAGCTGCGAGACGTCCGGCGCCTCGTGGGCCGGGTTCGTCACTGAATCGAGGGAAGTCATGGGCCGATCCTGCCAAATCCCCGGCCCGGCGGGACATCCTGGCCCGCATGGACGCGGTGAGAGTTTCGGCACTCCGGGAACGGCTGGCGGGAACGGGCTGGCTGGAGGCGATCGGCGGCTTCGCCGGATCGCTGCGCCGCTCCGTGGAACGGCGCGGGGCGAGCGGGCTGCTGCTGGTCGGCACCGAGGGGTACGAGCCCTGGCACCTGGCCGCCCATCTGGACGACGAGGCCGCCTGGTCGGACGTCCCCCGGCTGGCGCCCACCCTGGTGCGGCACCGCCCGCCGGCCGACGCCCCCGCCCACCTGACGCACGACCTGCGGCGGCTGACCGAGGCCGGGCGCGGCGCCACCGTGCTGGTGGTGGCCCCGGAGGCGGCCGGGGCCCCGCTGCTGGAGCGGGTGCACGACGCCCGGCGGCACGGCGCGACCGTGCTCGCGCTGGACGGCGGCGCCCCGGCCTCGGCCGGTGGGCCGGGTGATCCCGGCGGCCTCGGTGGCTCCGGCGACATCGGCGACCTCGGCGACCTCCGTGAGCTCGCGCACGAGCGGCTGGCCGTCGGCACCACCGCCGGGGAGCCCTTCGACCTCGCCCAGCACCTGGTCAGCGCCGCCGCCGGGCAGCGGGCCGGCCGCCGCTCCGTCCGGGACCGGCTCGCCGAACTCGCCGGGCGGCTGACCTCGCCGCCCGCGATCAGCCGCTGGTAGCCGGGGCCGGCCCCCGGGTTCGCCGGACGGTCGGTTCGCCGGCGGTCGAAAACCCTTTGCGGAGGCGGCGAGCGCCGTCCGAGGATGACGGTTCGTGAACGTCGACGAACCCCCGCATCCCCCCGTGCCCGGTCGCGCCCGGACGCTGCTGCGCTCGCTGACGCCCGACCTGTCCCCCTGGCGCGCCTCGCGGGACTTCCGCTACCTGTGGACCTCCGGCTGCGTCACCAGCTTCGGCGGCTTCCTGACCCTCATCGCCGTGCCGATGCAGATCAAGGAGCTCACCGGGTCCTCCTTCGCGGTCGGCCTGATCGGCGCCGTCGAACTCGTGCCGCTGATCGTCTTCGGCCTGTGGGGCGGTGCCCTCGCCGACGCCCTGGACCGCCGGAAGCTGGTGCTGCGGGCGGAGGTCGCGCTCGGCCTGCTGGCCGGGCTGCTGCTGCTCAACGCCCTGCTGCCGGACCCGCTGCTCTGGCCGATCTACCTGGTCGCCGCGCTGGTCGCGGCCGCCGACGGCATCCAGCGCCCGGCACTGGACTCGCTCCTCCCCCGGCTCGTCCCGCACCAGCACCTGACCGCCGCGTTCGCCCTCAAGTCGCTGTACCACAACGCCGCTTCGGTGGCCGGCCCGGCGCTGGCCGGCGTCGTGGTGGCCTTCGCCGGGGTGCAGACCGCGTACGCGCTGGACGTCCTCTCCTTCGCCGTCTCGCTGCTGCTGCTCGTCCGGATCAAGGCCGTGCCGCCGCTCACCGGCGCCGAGCGGCCGTCCCTCCGGGCGGTGCTCACCGGCGTCCGCTACGCGTGGAGCCGCAAGGACCTGCTCGGCACCTACGCGATCGACCTCTGCGCCATGCTGTTCGCCTACCCGGTGGCCGTCTTCCCGTTCCTGGCCTCGGAGTTGGGGGCGGACTGGGCACTCGGCCCGATGTACGCGGCCTCGGCCCTGGGCGCCCTGCTGGTCGGCGCGACCAGCGGCTGGACCTCCCGCATCCACCGGCACGGGCGGCTGCTGGTGGTCGCCGCCGTCGGCTGGGGCGCGGCGATGGCGCTCGCCGGACTGACCGAGCACATCTGGCTGGTGCTGCTCGGCCTGGCGCTGGCCGGCGGCGCCGACGAGATCAGCGGGCTCGCCCGCTCGACCATGTGGAACCAGTCCATCCCGGACGAGCTGCGCGGCCGGATGGCCGGCGTCGAACTGCTCAGCTACTCCGTCGGCCCGCAGCTCGGCCAGGTCCGGGCCGGCACCATGGCCGGACTGGTCGGCGTGCGGGCCGCCGTCTGGGCCGGTGGCGCCGCCTGCGTCGTCGCCGTGCTCGCCGTCGCCGCCGCCCTGCCGAAGCTGCTCGCCTACGACGACCGCACCGACCCGCACGCCGCCGCCGTCCGCGCCGAGCACGAACGCTCCGAACGGGAGGCCGCCCCGGCGGCGTGACGGAACCGGGCGGCCCCGGTGTTCCGGTCGCGTCGACCGCGCCGGCCGGGGGCTACTCGCCCTTCTCCTCGGGCTGGTCGCTCCAGCGCGGGTCGTTGCGCCATTCCCGGTTGCGCTCGTCCGCGATCCGCAGCGCCTGGGCGGCCTCGTCGGGGGTGGCGTACGGTCCCAGGCGGTCCTTCGCCGGGCACTCCGGGCCCTCTTCCACCTTGTTGTGCTTGATGCAGTAGAACCACTCGCCGGGCTTGCCGGTCGGCTTGCGGTTGAATCCGAGGGGCATGGCGCTCTCCCGTTCAGAAGGCCAGAAGGATGGGTCGGTACCGATCATTCCCCGCCCCGGGCGGGGCCGCACACCACCCGGGGCGGTGGGGCCCGGCGACTAGACTCGCGGCATGGCTCTCGTACCCGGCATCCAGTCCCCCACCCGCAAGGTCCCGGCGCACATCGCGCGCCCCGAATACGTCGGCAAGCCCGCGCCGACGCCGTACACCGGGCCCGAGGTGCAGACCGCCGAGACGATCGAGAAGATGCGGATCGCGGGCGGGATCGCCGCCCGGGCGATGGAGGAGGCGACCAAGCTGATCGCCCCCGGCGTCACCACCGACGCGCTGGACGCCGTCGCCCACGAGTACATGTGCGACCACGGCGCCTACCCGTCCGACCTCGGCTACCGGGGCTTCCCCAAGTCCGTCTGCACCTCGATCAACGAGGTGATCTGCCACGGCATCCCGGACTCGACCGTGCTCCAGGACGGCGACATCGTCAACATCGACGCCACCGCGTACATCCACGGGGTGCACGGCGACCTCAACGCCACCTACCTGGTCGGCGACGTGGACGAGGAGTCCCGGCTGCTGGTCGAGCGCACCCGGGAGTCCCTCAACCGGGCGATCAAGGCGGTCAAGCCGGGTCGTCAGATCAACGTCATCGGGCGGGTCATCGAGTCCTACGCCAAGCGCTTCGACTACGGCGTGGTGCGGGACTTCACCGGACACGGCATCAACACGTCGTTCCACTCCGGCCTGATCATCCCGCACTACGACAGCGAGCGGGCCACCGAGGTGATCAAGCCGGGCATGACCTTCACCATCGAGCCGATGCTGACCCTCGGCACGTACGACTACGAGATCTGGGCGGACGGCTGGACGGTCGTCACCAAGGACCGCAAGCGCACCGCCCAGTTCGAGCACACCCTCGTGGTCACGGCGGACGGCGCGGAGATCCTCACCCTGCCGTAACGCCGCGGCGCCGTGCCGCCCGGGCGTCGTCAGCCGATCAGCCACTGCTCCTCGGCGACGGCGCCCACCTCGGTGCAGGCGTCGGTGAGCACGTCCAGGACGCGCAGCGGGTCGGGCAGCGGCTGCTCGGGCCCGCGCAGCCACTGCACCCGGGAGCCGTCCGGCAGCGCGGCCGGCGGCAGCAGGGTGTACGAGCCGCGGCAGTGCCAGCGCAGCCCGGGGTGCTCGGACATGGTGTCCGGGGTGGAGTCGAGCGCGCTCGGCCACCACTCGTCCTCGTCCTGCGGGGTACCGCGGGTGGCGGTGAAGAACAGGTAGCGGTCCTCGCCGACGGCGGCGACCGGTCCGTCGACGCCCAGCGCGGTCAGCCGCTCCAGCGCCAGCCGTCCGGCCTCCGCCGGGACGTCCAGCACGTCGTGCACCCGGCCGGTGGCGGTGATGAAGTTGGCCTGCGGGTCCCGGGCGAGCCAGCGGGAGAGCTGCTCGGGATCGGTGGTGGCCTGGGTCTGCCAGGCGAAGGAGACCGGGTGCTGGGCGGGGGCCGGACAGGCCACCCGGTCACAGGAACACCGGTAGCCGGCCGGGTGGGCGGCGGGCGCGAGCGGGAATCCGGCGCGCACCGCGCCGAGCAGCTGATCGAGTCCGGCCGGGCCGTCCGCGCCCCCCGCCCGCTGACGATCACGCTTCTGCCACCAGGTCGTCCACCTGCTGCCGGCTTCCATCGGGCCCCTTCCGCGCAACTGCCGTGCCTGGTGCGACACAGCGTTCGACGTTCCACTCCGACGCAACGCACGGCGCCCCCGGCTGCTTCCCGGGGTGCTCGGCCCTGACGTCCGCGCCCTGCCGGCCGCTGCCCGGGGTCACCGGACGGCCGACGCCCGGGTCACGGTACGCAGTCACGGCAGCACGCTGTCCGCGCCAAATCGGCCGGAGGGCGCGCGAATTCGCGCCTCGCCCGGCCCGTACGGGGCCCGCTGACCCGGGTGAACCCCGAGGGCGTAACAGGAAGGATAAGGGTGCGGAGGGCCTTCGGATGACCGGGGGCGGTGCCTCTCCGGTCACACTCGCGGTGATGCCCACGGGCGCACCCCGGGCACACTCCCGGCACGCCACCCTCACGAGGCCTCCCGCCCGCCCTCCCGTCCCGGAGCCCCCGGTCGCCCCGGTTCCCCCTCCCGCACGGGCCGGTCCGCGGTCACCCGCGGAGGTGAGACCCTGGAGGGATGAAGAGCGCGGACACCGAATTCGTCGGCGGCCCCCTGGACGGCAGGATCCTCCCCATCCCGCTGGGGCCGATACTCGGCGTGCCCAAGAAGTACAAGGTCCCGGTCCCCGCGCACGGCGAGGCCCCCGCGCGCACACTGGTGTACGTCCGGAGCAAGCAGGTTCGGGGCCTGAGCTGGTTCTGGCGCTACGAGTACGACGAGGCGGCCACCGCCCGCGCCTCCGGCTGACGGGCCGCACGCCTCGTCGTCGCCCTTCGTTCGCCTCCCGGGGAGGTCGGCATGGCGAGGACGGCACGGCACCCGAGGAACCGCTCGCGGGCGGTCGGGCACCACAACCGGCAGGTCGCCGGCGTCACCGGGGTGCTGCTCCTGGTGGTGTGCCTCTACAGCGTGGCCATCGAACCGAACGCCTGGCTCTGGTTCGGCTGGGCGGTGCTGCTGCTGGTGTGCGTGGCGCTGTTCGTGGTCCGGCCGTGAGGCCCTCCCCCGGGCCGCCCGGGCAGCAGTACCGCCCGTCCCGTTCCCCCACGGACTCTCTCCCCGGGGCTGTCAGTCATCCTCGGCGAGGATGAGGTACAGCTTCTTCCGGGCCTCGGTCAGCACCGCCAGACCCTTGGTGCGCTGCGCCTCGGTGCCGGTGGCCATGACCTGGCGGATCGCCTGGTCGACGGCGGCGAGTGCCTGGCCGACCTCCTGGACGGCCTCCCAGTCGACCTCCCGGCCGGCCTCCGCCCACGGCTCGGCCGGCCCGGCGTCGGCCTCGGCCCGGCCCGCCTCGGTGAGCGACACCAGCCGCTTGCCGCCGACCTCCTCCGCGGTGATCAGGCCCTCCTCCTCCAGCAGCTGGAGGTTGGGGTAGATCGACCCCGGGCTGGGCCGCCAGGCCCCGCCGGTCCGCTCGGTGATCTCGGCGATCATCTCGTAGCCGTGCATCGGCCGCTCCTTGAGCAACGCCAGCAGCGAGGCCCGGACGTCACCGCGCCGGGCCCGCCCGCCGCGCCGCGCGTGCGGACCACCGCGCCGGCCACCGTGCCCACCGAAGCCGTGGCCGTACGGGCCGCCCATCGGCCGGCCGGGGCCGCCACCACCGAACGGCGGGCCGAAGCCGCCGAACGCCTCCCGGCCCTCGACGCCCTCACCGGGCATCCCCCGGAACTCCGGGCCCGGGCCGCGGCGTCGACCGCCGCCGCGCGGGCCCTCCCAACGGAAACTCATTCCTTGACGTTCTGAGCGCATCACGCCCACCTCCTCGGATCTCCGAGTCGAACGAGCCAGTCGAGTCACTGTCTCGATAGTTCGACGATATATCGGCGACTGTCGCTCGTCAACGGATTCCGACACGCCCGCGGAGCACGCCGCATCCCCCGTCCAGCCGCTACGGTGGCGGGCATGGCCGCAGAACGAGACCTTGCGACGCTGCTGCGCGGAATGAGCCCGCAGCTCAACCCGGGGCGGTACGTCTACTGCACGCTCCCCGCGCGGGTGCCCGCCGGCATGCGGCCGGTGGTGACCGTCGCCGAGCCCGAGGGGGTGACGATGGTGGTCGCCCAGGAGGAGGCGGACGCGCTCGGGCTGCGCTACGAGTACGTGGCGGCCTGGATCACCCTGCGGATCCACTCGGCGCTGGAGGCCGTCGGGCTGACGGCCGCCGTGTCCGGCCGGCTCGCCGAGGAGGGCATCAGCTGCAACGTGGTGGCCGGCTTCCACCACGACCACCTGTTCGTCGCCGCCGACGACGCCGACCGCGCCGTCCGCGCCCTGGAGGACCTCGCCGCCCGCTCCGCCTGAGGCCGCCCCGTCCGCTCTCCTCCGCCCGACAGTCCCCCCCGGGTGGCCGTGGCCGACCGGCCCTTCGACACTGGGAAACGAGCCACCCCGCCCCGGGGCGGCCCCACCGGAAGGAGACGGCCGCCATGGCCATCTGCGTCACCTGCGGCAACGACTACTGGCTGGCCTTCGAGATCAAGACGGTCACCGGCGACACCTACACCTTCGACAGCTTCGAGTGCGCGATGGAGAAGCTCGCCCCGCGCTGCGAGCACTGCAACGTCCGCATCGTCGGCCACGGCGTCGAAGTGGCGGGCATGTTCTTCTGCTGCGCCAACTGCGCCCGCGTCAACGGCGGCCTCGGCGACCAGATCCGCGACGCCGTCGGCGCCCGCCCCGCCTGACGGGGCCCCGCGCCGGACGGCGGGAAGGAAAGGGGGCGGAAGAGTCGGCCTGTACGCCGGGTTCTGTCTCCCGGGTTGCTTGCGCGGCCCGGGGAGGCGGCCATCCATCTAGGGCTGCCGTTGCCGACAGCCTCGTGCGGTCCACCCGCGGACTCGGGCGAGCAGCCTTCAAACGTCCGCGCACGGCGCCCGAGGGCACCGATCTTGACCTTGCTCCAGGTGGGGTTTACCTAGCCGGCCGGGTCACCCCGGTCGCTGGTGGTCTCTTACACCACCGTTTCACCCTTACCCACCACGAAAAGCGGTGGGCGGTCTGTTTTCTGTGGCACTGTCCCGCGGGTCACCCCGGGTGGGCGTTACCCACCACCCTGCTCTGTGGAGCCCGGACGTTCCTCGGCGGGTCTGGGACCCGTCGCGACCGCCCGGCCGGCTCTTCCGCCGTAGTGGTCATCGTAGCCGCTCGGGCGGCGCCTCCCGTACACCGGACCGGACGGCCGGCGGCTCGGAGCCGAGGCGGGCGGCCACCCGGGCGGCCGTCGTGCTCGCCCAGGCGGTGGTGGTGACCAGGCCGAGCGCGAGGACGGCACCGCCGAGACCGACCAGGATCCACCAGCCGGCGTGGCTGGCCGGGGCGAAACCGGTCGCGACCGGGCCGACCACGGCCGAGGTGACGACCGTGCCGATCACCGCCACGCCCAGCGACTGGCCGACCTGCCGGCTGGTCGAGGCGACCGCGGCCGCCACGCCCGCCTGGGTGCGCGGCATGCCGGCGACGGCGGCGTTGGTGATCGGCGCGTTCACCATGCCGAAGCCGAAGCCGAACAGCGCGTACGCGACCAGCAGCAGGGCCGGCGGGGAGTCGGCGGTGAGCCGGGTGAGCAGCAGTCCGCTCGCGGCGAGGCCGAGCCCGGCCGCGACCAGCGGCAGGCGCGGGCCCCGGCTGCCGACGATCCGTCCGGACAGCGGCGCGCAGACCAGCATCATCCCTGCCATCGGCAGCGTCCACAGGCCGGCCTCGACCGGGCCGTAGTGGCGGACCTCCTGGAGGTAGAGGGTGTTGAGGAAGAGGAAGCCGCCGAGCGCGGCGAAGGCGCAGACCGCGGTGACGGTCGCGCCGGTGAACGGCGCGCTGGCGAAGAACCGCGGGTCCACCAGCGGCTCGGCCACCCGGCGTTCCCAGAGCGGGAAGGCGATCAGCGCGGCCAGGGCGGTCGCGGCCAGGGTGAGGATCAGCGGGGAGGTCCAGCCGTTGGCCGGGCCCTCGATGATCGCGGCGGTGCCGCAGCCGAGCAGCACGATCATCAGAAGCTGGCCCACCGGGTCCAGTCGGCGCGGCCGGGGCGCGCGGGACTCCGGGACGTAGCGGGCGGTCAGCGCGATGGCGGCGAGCGCCACCGGGACGTTGATCAGGAAGATCGACGGCCAGCCCGCACCGTCCACCAGGAAGCCGCCGAGCAGCGGGCCGAGCGCCATCGAGATGCCGACCACGCCGCCCCAGACGCCGATCGCCCGGGCGCGTTCCCTCGGGTCGATGAAGGTGTTGGTGATGATCGACATCGCCACCGGGTTGAGCATCGAGCCGCCCACCGCCTGGAGCGCCCGGAACGCCACCAGCCAGCCCAGGCTCGGCGCCTGGCTGCACAGCAGGGAGCCGAGCGCGAAGCAGACCAGGCCGGTCTGGAAGACCCGGCGGCGGCCGAAGCGGTCGGCCACCGAGCCGAACAGCATCAGCAGCGAGGCCAGCACCAGGGTGTAGGCGTCGATGATCCACTGCAGCCCGGACGGTGGGGCGCCCAGGTCCCGCTGGATCGACGGCAGGGCGATGTTCACCACGGTGTTGTCGAGGCCGACGATGAACAGGCTCAGGCAGCAGATCGCCAGGACGAGCAGGCGGTGGCGGCGCCCGAGCGCGGGCCCGGGGGCGGGCGCGGGCACGGCGGCGCGGGACTGGAGGTCGGGCACGGATCGATCCTCCCACCGCGGGGCGGGACCGGGCAGGTGGGCGGTGCGTCCGGGTGGCGGAGCGGGACCGGACGGGGACGGACGGGGACCGAACGGGGACCGAACGGGGCCGGACGGGGACCGAACGGGGGCCCGGACGGAGGCTCAACGCCCCAACAGGGACCTCAGGTCCTTGGCGGCGAGGGCGATCGTGTCGTCGTAGCCCCCGGTGGCGAGCCGGAGCATGAACGCCACGGCGTCGTCCGGGTGCGGGTCGGTGTACGGCTCGCCGTTGTAGTCCAGGAACAGCAACATCGCCTCGAAGGCGGTGCGCTTGTTGCGGTCGACCAGGGGGTGGTTGCGGGCCAGGCTCTGGCCGAGGGCGGCCGCCTTGGACCAGAGGTCCGGGTAGGCGTCGTCGCCGAACAGGCTCGCCTGCGGGCGGGCGATCGCCGACAGCAGGCCGCCGAGGTCGCGGACGTTCTCCGGCCCGCCGGCGAGGTAGGTGACGTCGTCCAGGTCCAGGTACTCGGTCACAGGTCCTTGAGCCTCTCCAGCGTCTCGGCGTTGGCGGTGCGGATGCGGGCCACCATGGCCGCCCGGCGTTCGGCCCTGCTCTGCTGACCGGTCTGCTCGGTGAGCGACTTGGGGACGTCGGACTGACGGACCTCGAAGGCGACTTCGGCGGTGTCCGCGCCGTCCGGCGCCCCGGTCACCCTGACCCGCCCGGCCATCACCGCCTCGGCCGCGGCTCGCACCGCGAACTCCAGCGCCTGCCGGGTCTCCGCCGGCAGCCCGGCGGGCAGGCGCACGGGCAGGGACTCCTCCACGGCGTCGCCGTCGCCGGGCACCAGGTCCAGGGGTCGCATGGTCATCGTGTTCACTCTCCTCGCCGCTCACCGTAGTGGTGAACGGCGCAGCGGCCCACCGAATTGCCGCGGCCTCCGGGGCGCGGTGTAAGCACTCGTACGGTGGGGAGCGGGTGACCGTTGACGAAGGGAGTTCGTGGGCGATGGGCGGGATCAGGGCGACCGGGGCGGCGGTGTCGGCGGCGCTGGCCGCGGTGGGGGCGCTGCACGCGGTGTGGGCGGTGACGCCGTGGCCGCTGCGGACACCGGAGGAGTTCGCGGACACCGTGGTGGGGGCGGGCGAGGGGGTGCCCCCGGCGGCGGCGTGCGTCGCGGTGGCGGGGCTGCTGGGGGCGGCCGCGTACCTGGTGGGGGCGGAGGCCGGGGTGCTGCCGGCGGTGGGGCCGCGGAGCTTGCGGCGGGCCGGGGTGCGGACGGTGGCCGGGGTGCTGCTGGCGCGCGGGCTCGGCGGGCCGGTGCTGTTCGGACGGGTGAGTGAGCGATCGGACCGGTTCCGGCGGCTGAACGTGCGGTACTACTCGCCGCTCTGTGCGGCGTTGGGGGCCGGGGCGGCCGTGGTCGCGGGGGCGGGGGTCGGGCGACGGCCGCAGTAGGGTTGCCGGGTTCGTCCGCCACGAAGTGTTGAAGGAGTCCGCTGTGCTGGTGTTGTTGCCGCCCTCGGAGGGCAAGGCCGCATCCGGGGACGGCTCGCCGGTCGCGCTGGACCGGCTGTCGCTGCCCGGGCTGACGGCGGCCCGCGGGGCGGTGCTGGAGGCACTGGTCGGGCTCTGCCGGGGCGACGAGGACACCGCCGCCGAGGTGCTCGGCCTCTCCCCCGGCCTGCGCGGCGAGATCGCCAAGAACGCCGGACTGCCGACGGCCGGTGCCCGCCCGGCGGGCGAGGTGTACACCGGGGTGCTGTTCGACAACCTCGGCCTGGCCACCCTGGACGTCGCCGCGTACGACCGGGCCGCGCGCTCGCTGCTGGTCTTCTCCGGCCTCTGGGGTGCCGTGCGGATCTCCGACCGGATTCCGTCCTACCGCTGCTCGATGGGCGTGAAGCTCCCGGAGCTGGGGGCGCTCGGGGCGTACTGGCGGAGCGCGATGGCCGACGTGCTCCCCGAGGCGGCGGACGGGCTGGTGCTCGACCTGCGCAGCTCCGCCTACGCGGCGGCCTGGAAGCCGGCCGGCGAGGTGGCCTCCCGGACCGCCACCGTCCGGGTGCTCCAGGAGCGCGACGGCAAGCGCAGCGTGGTCAGCCACTTCAACAAGGCGACCAAGGGCCGGATCGTCCGGGACCTGCTGCTCGCCGGCGCCGAGCCGAAGACGCCGGGCGAGCTGATGGACGCGCTGCTGGAGCTGGGCCACCGGGTGGAGCTCGCCGCGGAGGGCACGGCCCGCAAGCCGTGGCAGCTGGACGTGGTGGTCACCGAGGTGCACTGAGCACCCCGGTGACGGACGTCCCTACCGCAGGTGCGAGGTGTCGTTGAGCAGCCGCAGCGAGGCGTTGCCGTCCGTGTAGTACTGGACGGCGCAGATCGAGGCGGCGGACAGCTCCATCCGGTACATCGAGTCCGGCGGGGCGCCCAGCGCCAGCCGGACCAGGGTCTTGATCGGGCTGACGTGCGAAACCACCAGCACGGTCTTCCCCGCGTACCGGGCGAGGATCTTGTCCCGGGCGACGCCGGCCCGGTGGGTGAGCGTGGCGAAGCTCTCGTCGCTGCCGGTCGGCCTGGCCTTGGCGGAGCCGAGCCAGGCGGTCAGGTCGTCCGGGTACCGCTCCCGCACTTCGGCGAAGGTCAGGCCCTCCCAGTCGCCGAAGTCGACCTCGCGCAGCCCGTCCTCGTACCGGACCTCCAGACCGAGCCGGGCGGCGACGGCCTCGGCGGTCTGCCGGGTGCGGCGCATCGGGGAGGCGACGACCGCCTGGACGCTGCCGCGCGCGGCCAACGCCTCGGCGGCCCGCTCGGCCTGCCAGCGGCCCTTGTCGGAGAGCTCCGGGTCGCTGCCGCCGCTGCCGGAGAAGCGCTTCTCCGGGGTGAGCGGGGTCTCGCCGTGGCGCAGCAGGACGAAGGTGGTCGGGGTGCCGAGGTCGGCCGGGGCGGCCCAGCCGGCCTTGGGGGCGGCGGTCTCCAGCGGGGGTTCCGCCACGGCCCGTGAAGCCCTGGGCTCCCACTGGCGCCCGGCCTTGCCGGCGTCCATCGCCTCGTTGGCCAGCCGGTCGGCGTCCTTGTTCCGCTCGCGCGGGATCCAGGTGTACGTGACCCGGCTGCGCGGGTAGAGGGTGCGCGCCTCGGCGGCCAGCGGCTGCATGTCCGGGTGCTTGATCTTCCAGCGCCCGGACATCTGCTCGACGACCAGCTTGGAGTCCATCCGGACGTCCACCGAGGCGTCCTGGTCCAGCTCGCGGGCCGCCCTGAGCCCGGCGATCAGGCCCTTGTACTCGGCCACGTTGTTGGTGGCGTGGCCGATGAACTCGGCGGCCTCGGCGACGATCTGCCCGGTGTCCCCGTCGCGGACCACCGCGCCGTAGCCGGCCGGCCCCGGGTTGCCCCGGGACCCGCCGTCAGCCTCGACGATGAAGCGCGCCGTCACCGGCTCAGACGCCCGAGTCGGAGGTGCGGACCAGGATCCGCGAGCAGTTCTCGCAGCGGACCACCTTGTCGGCCGGCTCGGCCTTGATGGCGTTCAGCTCGGTGATCGAGAACTCGGTGCGGCAGCCCTCGCAGCGGCGCTGGTAGAGGCGGGCCGCACCGACGCCGCCCTGGGTGTCGCGCAGCTTGGTGTAGAGCTTCAGCAGGTCCGCCGGGATGACGGCGGCGACGGTCTCGCGGTCGCGCTTGACCTTCCCCGCCTCCTCGTCGATCTCGGCGAAGGCGGCGTCGCGGCGGCCCTCGGCCTCGGTGAGGACGACGGTGGAGTGCTCCAGGCGGGCGGACAGCTCCTCGACCCGGGTGATGGCGCTCTCCTGGCGCTCCATGATCTCCAGCACGACCTCCTCCAGGTCGCCCTGGCGCTTGGCGAGCGAGCCGATCTCGTGCTGGAGGTTCTCCAGGTCCTTCGGCGAGGTGATCGCGCCGGAGTCCAGGCGCTGCTGGTTGCGGGCGGCACGGGCGCGGACCTGCTCGACGTCCTGCTCGGCCTTGGTCAGCTCGCGGGCGGTGTCGCCCTTCTGGGCCTCGGCGGCGACGACGAGGTCCTTGAGCGCGGTGTGGTCTGCGGTGACCTTCTCGATCTCGGCGTGCTCGGGCAGGCTCCGGCGCCGGTGGGCCAGCTGGTCGAGCTTCGAGTCGATGGCCTGGAGGTCGAGCAGGCGGATCTGGTCGGCGGGCGCGGCGTTCAAGCGGAGAGCTCCTGTGAATCGGGTCAGGCGGTGAAGGACATGGGGGCGTGTGCGGTCCACGGGTCGGTGACCCGGTGGGAGACCTTGGTCTCCACGGCCCAGCCGCGCTTGTCGGCGGCGGCCAGCAGGGCCCGCTCGGCCAGGGTGAGCCAGGGCCACTCGGTGGCCCAGTGGGCGGCGTCGAGCAGCGCGACGGGCGCCGCCTCGGCGGCCTCGGAGGCCGGGTGGTGACGCAGGTCGGCGGTCAGGTAGGCGTCCACGCCGGCCGACCGGACGTCGGCGAAGAGGCTGTCGCCCGAGCCGCCGCACACCGCGACCCGGCTGACCAGCCGGTCCGGGTCGCCGGAGACGCGGACGCCGGCGGCGGTGGCGGGCAGGCCCCGGGCTACCTGGGCGGCGAAGGCGGAGAGGGCCAGCGGGGGTTCCAGCAGGCCGATCCGGCCGGTGCCGCGGCGGCCCAGCGGGTCGGTCGGGTCCGGCACCAGCGGGCCGGTCACCCGCAGGCCCACCGCCTCGGCGAGCGCGTCCGAGACGCCGGGGTCGGCGTGGTCGGCGTTGGTGTGGGCGACGTGCAGGGCGATGCCGTTGGTGATCAGCGTGTGCACCACCCGGCCCTTGAAGGTGGTGGCGGCGACGCTGGTGGTGCCGCGCAGGTAGAGGGGGTGGTGGGTGACGACGAGGTCGGCGCCCCACTCCACGGCCTCGTCGACGACCGCCTGGACGGGGTCGACGGCGAACAGCACGCGGTTGACCTCGGCCTGAGGGTCTCCGCAGACCAGGCCGACGGCGTCCCAGGACTCCGCCCACTGCGGCGGGTAGACCTCTTCGAGCGCGGTGATGACGTCGGACAGTTTCGGCACCTGTCGAGACTACCGTGCGCGCGGGGGCGGTCGGGCCTCGGCCGTTCGGGTCCGGGCCGGGCGCGGGGTGGGCGCGGGGTGGGCGGCGCGGGGGACGACGTTCGAATCGCTTGCCGCCTGCTCGTTGCCGGACCGCTCCGGGTGTTCGGACGGGGGTGCCGGGGGCGTACGGATGCGCGTCAACCTGCGGCCGGACGGGAGTCAACCCGCGGTGGGGGCGCTCGAACCGCCCCGCGCGGACCGTGCACACCGGTGCGCCGGGTTCCCACTGCTCACATCAGTGCGCTCGTACGAATTCGAAACCGTCGCTGGATCACCCTTAAGAGTGAAGTGACCGGCTCTGCGTTGAGCTGCCGGTTTTCTCGAAACTAACTTCAGTCCTGCGAACGGGAGTTGCCCCGGCAGCAGCCCCTACCGGGGACGCCGAGGAAGGGCACTCCGCCGGAGCGGGCCGCGGGCCCGCCGGACCGCACGGTCCGCGCTCCCGCCCCTCTCGGGGCGGCACACAAGAGGGAACCGATCAGGCCGGGCCGTACGCCCCGGTGCCACGAGCAGTGGGCACCCGGGGCGGCGGCCGCGACGAAGGGATGTGGTGGCGAATGGGGGCGGGCACATCGCTGCGCACGGCCGGGGACAGGGGATCGGTGGAGCGCGGACCGGGCACGGCGGGCTCGTGGCCGGAGACGACGCGGGCGGCACTGGCCGGTGCCGGAGGCCGGGGAGGCCGCGGGGACTGGGACGTCACCGTCGGTGGCTTCTGGTGCACGGCCAGGCCGTCCGCGTCCCCGCCGCTGCCGGAGCAGGGGTGGAAGCTCCATGTGAGCGCGGCCTCGGCGGCGGGCGAGGCGGTGCTCTCGGCAGTGGTCCGGGTGCTCGCCGAAGACCCGTGCAGCTTCAAGTTCGCCGCCGCGCAGGAGCGCCTGAGCGAGCTCAACTCCCGCAACAGCGACCGTGGTTCGGCAGGCAAGTTCATCACCGTCTACCCGGCCGACGACGCGCAGTTCCAGCGGCTGGCGGCCGAGCTCGACCGGGCCACCGCCGGGCTGCCGGGGCCGGTGGTGCTCTCCGACCGGCCGTACCGGGCCGGGAGCCGTGTGCACTACCGGTACGGCGCGTTCGCGCTGCCGGCGGAGCTGGGCAACGACGGGGAGTACCGCTCGGTGCTGCGCGGGCCGGGCGGGGAGCGGGCCGAGGACGTGCGCGGGGGTTCGTACCGGGCGCCGGGGTGGGTGCGGGACCCGTTCGCCCCCGCCCCCTCGGCCGGCGCGGGTACGGACTCGGGTACGGCTTCGGGCCGGCGCCGGGGCGGGGTGCTGCTGGCCGGGCGGTACGCGGTGACCGCCGCCGTCCGGCACGGCGCGAAGGGCGGGGTGTTCCTCGGCCGGGAGGCGTCGAGCGGCGCCGAGGTCGTGGTCAAGCAGGCCCGGGCACACATGGAGGTGGACCGGGCCGGCACCGATGCCCGCGACGCGCTGCGGCACGAGGCCGCGCTGCTCGCCCGGCTGGCGGGGCAGGGACTGGCGCCGCGCGCCATCGAACTGATCGAGCAGGAGGACTCCGTCTTCCTGGTGCAGGAACGAATCGCCGGGCAGCCCTTGGGCAGCTGGGTGGCCGCCCGCCTGCGGCGCGACGGAAGCCCCGACGTCGACTGGGCCGAGGCCGGGCCGGTGGCGCACGGCCTGCTCGACCTGGTCGAGCGGGTGCACGCCCAGGGGCTGGTGCTGCGCGACCTCTCCCCCGGCAACGTCATGGTCCGCCCGGACGGCACGCTGCGGCTGGTCGACCTCGAACTCGCCACCCGGACCGGACACCTCGCGGGCTCGGCCGGCACCCCCGGCTACCGCGCCCCCGAGCACGGGCCCGGCCGACTCGCCGCCGCCCGCAGCAGCGTCGCCGACCCGGCCGTCGACCTCTACGCCCTCGGCGGGCTGCTCTTCCTCCTGGCCACCGGCCACGACCCGCTGCTGCCGGAGGACCTCCCGCAGGCCCGCCCGGTCACCGAACGCCTCGGCCGCTGGCTCGCCCTCGCGGCCCGCACCGGCGGGACGGCGCGGCGGCTGGCGCCGGTGGTCCTCGGACTGCGCGCCGAGGACCCGCAACAGCGGTGGGGGACGGCCCGGGTACGGGCGGCACTGCGCGAGGGCGACCCGGACACGGACGGCGCCGGGACCACCGCCGTCACTCCGCTGTGGCATACCCCCGCCCGCCAGGGAGCGGCCCCGGGCGCCGCCCCGTCCCTCGACCGCGTCCTGCACGACGGCCTGCGCCACCTCACCGCCACCGCCACGCCCGGGCACCGGGACCGGCTGTGGCCGGTGGTGCCCGCCGGGGAGCGGACCGACCCGTGCAATGTGCAGCACGGCGCCGCCGGGGTGCTGGCCGTACTGGCCCGGGCCATGGCGGCCGACGGGCTGCCGGAACAGGTACGGGCGGAGGCCGCGGCGACGGCCCGGACCGCCGCGGACTGGATCGAGCGGCGCGCCGCCGCCGAACCGGTGGTGCTGCCCGGACTGCACTTCGGACGGTCCGGGACGGCCTGGGCCCTGCTGGACGCCGCCCGCGCCCTGGGCGACGAAGCGCTGGCCGGCCGCGCCGCCGGGCTCGCCCGCCGGATCCCCGTCGAGTGGCCCAACCCCGACGTGTGCCATGGCGCGGCCGGCTCCGGTTTCACCCAACTCCGCTTCGCAGACGACGAGTTCGACGGACCGGAGTTCCTCGACCGGGCCGCCCGGTGCGCCCGCACCCTGCTCGCCGCCGCACGCCGCGAACCGTACGGGACGGTCTGGCCGGTGCCCGCCGACTTCGACTCCGCGCTCGCCGGGATCACCCACCTCGGCTTCGCCCACGGCGCGGCCGGCGTGGGCGCCTTCCTCCTCGCCGCCGCCGGGGCGACCGGCGACCGGGCCCTGCTCGCCGGGGCCGCCGAGGCCGGGCGGACGCTCGCCGCCACCGCACGGTGGGCCGGTGAGAGCGACACCGCCTGGTGGCCGCAGAGCGCGAGCGATCCGGAGCACATTCGGCTCTCCCACTGGTGCAGCGGATCCTCCGGCGCGGGCAGCTTCCTGCTGCGGCTCGCCCGTGTCACCGGCGACACCGACACCCTCGACCTCGCCCGCGCCGCCGGACGCGCCGTACTGGCGGCCCGCTGGCACGGCGGGGCGAGCGCCTGCCACGGACTGGCCGGCGACGGCGAGTACCTGCTGGACCTCGCCGAGACCACCGGAGAGCCCGAATTCCGAACGGGTGCCGAGGAGTTGGCCCAGCTGATCGCCGCCCGAGCGGCCGTGCGCGACGGCCTCCGGGTGCTCCCGGACGAGACCGGCACCGGCTGCGCCGCCGGCTACGGCACCGGCACGGCAGGCCCGTTGGCCTTCCTGCTGCGGCTGCGCCACGGCGGGCCCCGGCTCTGGCTGGACCCGGCGCCACCGACCGAACGCCGGCTCCCGTCCGACGCCGCGGGCCCGTCCGGCAGCGCGGGCCGGTCCGGCACCACCGGGGTGAGCGGAGCATGAACGTGGCCACCCGGACCTTGACCCAGGCCCTGCGCCGGCTGAGCTTCACCTTCGCCGCCGACGGCAGCCACGCCGCCTGCCTCGCCTCCTGCGCCGACAGCGGCTGGTACGTGGAGAGTTGGCGACTGCCGCAGGACGGCGGGCCGGCGACGCCGACCGCACTGCCGCTGCCCGGCAATCGCTCGGAGAGCCTGCGCTCACAGCTGGTCGCACTGCCCGACGGCTCGGTGCTGACCTGCCGGCACGACGGCGATCGGCACGACCTCGTCCGCCTCTCGTCCGGCGAGAACGGCACCCTGGAACAACAGTCGGGCTCACTGCGGATGGCCGGACTGCGGCTGCTGCCGTTCCCGGCGCAGGCCGGGGCCGGCCCGCGGACACCGGTGGCGGTCGCGCTCGGCAGCGACACCCGCCCGGCGACCACCGCCTGGCTGGTGCGCACGGACGGCAGCGAGCCCGAACAGGTCGCCGAGATCCCGGGGTTGCACGGCGGCGGCACCTGGCTGGACCGCACGGGCACGCTGCTCGCGCTGGACCGGGTGAACGCGGGCCTGGTCCGCAGCGTGGTGCTCGACCTGCGCAACGGCCGCACCACCCCACTGCTGGAGATCGGCCCGCACAGCAACGACCGCCTGGTGCTGTTCGACCCGGACAGCCGGTTCGCGATGGTGCGCAGCGACGCGCCCGGCACCGACCGGCTCGGCTGGGGCGTCCTCGACACCGGCGAGCCGCTGCGGTTCCCGGAATGCCTGCACGTCGCGGGTATGTTCCTGCGACCGGTCGCACTGCGGACGGCGGCCGACGGCCCCCGGGTCGCGGTGCAGATCGACCACGGCGCGGGTTCGGCGCTCGCGCTGTGGCGGCCCTCGGCCGGGCGGCTGGACCCGCTACCGGTGCCACCCGGGCGGCTCGGCGCGGTCGGGCACTGGAGCGAGTCGGGGCTGCGGCTGCCGTACTCCTCGCCCGACCACCCGGCGGCGCTGGCCACCCTGGACGTGGACGCACTGCTGACGCACGGTCCCCTCCCGGCCGCCTCCGGCCCGATGCCGCTGCCGCTGCAACTCGCGCCGCTGGCCTCGGGGCTGCCCGGCCCGTGGCGGGACACCGTACTGCCCTGGCAGCCCGGCGGGGTGCGCCCGGTGAAGACCGCGCCGCCCGGCTGGCGGCTGGACGGCAGCACCCCGCCCGGGGACGGTGGCCGCTGGCATCCCGCGCAGAGCCTTGAACTCGCGGGCCCGGCAGGACCGTTGGAGGCCGTGGTGTACGGCGGGGACTCCTGGCTGAGCAGCCCGCACCTGGTGCTGGCACTGCACGGCGGCCCGGCCGACGCCTGGCGGCTGGAGTTCGATCCGGCGCTGCAGCGGATGGCCGCCGAGGGTCTCGCCGTCGTCGCGCCGAACCAGCGCGGCTCCACCGGCTACGGCGTGGCGCACGCACTGGCCATCCGGGGCGCCTGGGGCGGGCCCGACCTGGACGACGTCCTGTACCTGCTGGACGGCATCGCGGGCCAGCGTGCCGCCCTCGGCCTGGAACCGCCGGCCCTCTTCGGGGTCAGCTACGGCGCCTTCCTGGCGCTCCTGGCGGCCGCACACGCGCCGGCCGAGCAGGTCGCCCGCTGCGCGGTGGTCGCACCGTTCCTGTCCGGCGCCCGACTCCTCGCCGAAGCGGCGCCCCCCGTACGGGCGTTGACCACCCGCCTGGGCGGCGGCGAACCGATCGCCGACACCCGCGGACCGCGCGACGTGCTGCAACTGGCGCACCGGCTGAGCGCGCCACTGCTGGTCGTGCACGGAAACCGGGACGAGGTCGTACCGGTGAGCCAGTCCCGGTCACTGCGGCACGAGCTGCTGCGGATCGGCCGGGTCGAGGGCGAGGACTTCCGGTACGTCGAGGCGGCCGGCTCCGGGCACGAGGTGCTCGCCGACGAGGGCGCCGCCGTGCTGCACGAACTGCTGGCCGCGTTCCTGCGGACCGGCCGTCCGGGCTGATCCGCCGCCCGCACTTCACGGTTCACAGACTCCCGGGCCCGCTGAGGCCCGGGGCATCAGCCCCGGTGCGGTGGATGGAGGCCGCCCGGGGTGCGACACCTGACGCCCGCACGCAGATCGCGGCGGGCGGATACCTCAACGGGTACCTCAAGGGGAGGAAACAATCATGGAGAACATGGTGGACTTCGAGACCGACCTCGCGGCGCTCCAGGACCTGCCGGAGACCGAGTCGGTCGAGCTGACCGGCCACGGCAACGGCTGTCAGTACACCTGCCTCATCCTGACCTGCCTGCTCTTCACCGTCAGCTGACCAGGCGACCGAGCCGTGGGCTCGGGCGTCGGCTGACCAGGCGGTAGCCACCGGATGCCGTCCCTGCCTGTCCGGACAGGCAGGGACGGCACCGGCCTTCCCGGGCACGGTCCCGGGCCGCCCGAACTCTTGGAACCCCTGGAACAATCAGAACTATCGGGACTATCCGACGGGAGCTTCAGTTGCCCCGCCGCGCCACCGGCCGGCCCCTCGCGCTGGGCATCGCCCTGCCGGTCGAGGCCGCCACCACCCTCGCCCTGCCCGGCGTGCTCGCCGGGGCCGTCGACGCCGCCCTCGGCCGGAGCTCCGGTCCCGGCGCCTTCCTGCTGCTCGCCCTCCTCCTGGGCGCGGCCGCCGCCGCCAACGCCACCGCCGCGGCGGCCGGACCGGCCTGCGCCGCCGAGGCCACCGCCGCCCTGCGCGGACGCCTGGTGCGCCACCTGCTCGCCCTCGGGCCCGGCGGCCGGCTGCGCGGCGGGCCGCCGCCCGGCGACCTCGCCGCCCGGCTGCTCGGCTCGGCCGCGGACGCGGGCGGGCGGCTGCCCGCCGTCCTCGGCACCGCCACCGCGCTGCTCACCTCGGTGGGCGCTGTCGTCGGGCTGGCGGTGCTGTCGCCGTGGCTGGCGCTCGCCTTCTTCGCGGGCGTGGTGCCCGGAGTGCTGGTGATCCGTCTCTTCCTGCGGCAGGCCGGGCCGGTGTTCGCCCGCTACCAGGAGGTCCAGGCCTCGATGGCCGCGCTGCTGAGCGGCGCCCTCGGCGGGCTGCGCAGCATCCACGCGGCCGGCGCCGAACAGCACGAGGCCGCACGGGTACTGGCGCCGCTTCCGGAGCTGTCGGCGGCCGGGCACGCGCTGTGGGCGGCGCAGCGGCGCACCGCCTGGCAGGCGACCCTGCTGATCGCCCTGGTCGAGGTCACGGTGCTCACCACCGCCGGCGCGCTGCTCGCGAAGGGCGCCCTCGCCCCCGGTGCGCTCGCCGCGGCGGCCGGCTGGGCGGCGCTGGGCGCGGGGCTGTTCGAGCAGGTCGAGGCGCTGGTCGGGGTCGCCCACGCGGGCGCCGGGCAGGCCCGGGTGGACGAGCTGCTGGCGCTCCCCGCCGCGCCCTGCGGCACGGCCGGGCTTCCGCCGGGCGGGCCGGGGGAGGTCTCGTTCCGGGGCGTGGTGGTGCGCGACGGCGACCGGGTGCTGCTCGGCCCGCTCGACCTCACCGTCCCCGGCGGCCGTACGGTCGCGCTGGTCGGCCGCTCCGGCTCCGGGAAGTCCCTGCTGGCCGCACTGCCGGGGCGGCTGCGCGACGCCGACGAGGGCACCGTGCTGATCGACGGCGTCCCGGTGGTCGCTCTGGCACCGTCCGAGCTGCGGCACGCGGTCGGCTACGCCTTCGCCCGGCCCGAACTGGTCGGCCGTACGGTCCGCGAGGCGCTGGCGGGCGCCGGCCCGGCCGAGGCGGCGGCGGCCCGCGCGGACGGCTTCCTGCGCCGGCTGCCACACGGCTGGGACACCCCGCTGGACGAACTCCGTCTCTCCGGCGGCGAGTTGCAGCGCCTCGGGCTCGCCCGGCTGCTGGCCCGGCCCACCCGGGTGGTCGTCCTGGACGACGCCACCTCGGGCCTGGACCTCGCCACCGAGTACCAGGTCACCGAAGCCCTCGACCACGCCACCCACGGCCGCACCCGCCTGGTGATCGCCCACCGCGCCACCATCGCCGCCCGCGCCGACCTGGTCGCCTGGCTGGACGCCGGCCTCCTCCGCGCCCTCGCCCCGCACGACACCCTGCTCGCCCACCCCGACTACCGCGCCACCCTCGCGGACACGGCCCTCCAGGCGACGGCCGCCGGGTGACGGCCCCCACAGAAAGCCGGCCGGCCCGACTTCTCGCGCCGCGGCCGAGAGACGAGCCCCACGCACAGCGAGCCCGCACAGGAAGTCGACGGGCCCGACTTCTCGCGCAACGCCCGAGCCCGCCCACAGCCGAGAGACAGGCCACCGTGCAGTCCACGCCACCACGCAACCCCCTCACCCCACCCGGCCGCGCGAAAAGTCGACGGCATCGACCTCTCACGCCACCAGCCCCACACCGGCACCACCGCGCACGCGGTCCGGCGCCGGGGCCGCGCCTACACGCCCGCGCGGGAAGTCGGCCCGGCCGACTTCTCGCGTTCGGCGTTTCGCCCGGGTGGGAGTTGCTGTTGCGGCAGTTGGCGGTCACGCGGCGGCCGTTGGTGCGGATGCTCCTGTGGTCCGGGGTGGAGGCGCTACCGCCGTTGGTGTCCGGGCTGTTCGTCTCGGCCGCTGTCGACCAGGGCTTCCTGATCGGGCGGCCCGGGGTCGGGGTGGCCTGGTTGGGCGGGTTCGGCGCGGCCATGGCCGTCCGGGCGTACGCGACGCGGGCCGGGTTCCCGTACCTGGCGGGGGTGGTGGAGCCCCTGCGGGACGCCCTGGTCGAGCGGGTGGTCCGCAGTGCGCTCGCCCGGCCGTCGGCCGATCCGGCCGAGGTCGCCAGGCTCACCGAGCAGGTGGAGTCCGCACGGCAGTTGACCGCCACCCTGCTCCGCACGCTGCGCGGGGTGGGGGTCACGCTGGTCGCCGCCCTGATCGGGCTGGCGCTGCTCGCACCTGCCGTACTGCCGCTGGTCGTGCTGCCGCTGCTGGCCGCCGGGCTGCTGTTCGCGCGGCTGCTGCGCCCGATGGTGACCCGCAGGCGGGCGGTGGTCCTGGCCGAGGAGCGGCTGGCCGCCGAGGCCGGGCGGGCGCTGCACGGGTTGCGCGACGTCCAGGCCGGCGGCACCGGGGAGGAGGTCGCCCGCGCGCTGACCGAGGCCGCCCAGGCGAGCGCCGCCGCCTCCCGCGCCCTGGGCCGCGCCTCGGCCCTGCGTGCACTGGTGGTGGCGCTCGGCGGGCGCCTGCCGGTCCTGGCCGTCGTCGCGGCGGCGCCCTGGCTGCTCGCCCACCACACCCTGACGCCGGGCGAGCTGCTCGGCGTCGCCACCTACCTCGTCCAGCAGTTGGACCCGGCTGTCAGGACTCTGGCCGGTACGGTCGGCGGCTGGCTGCTCAACCTGGCCGTCATCCTCGACCGCCTGGCCACGACCACCGGGCACGCCCGATCCGCCACGTGGGCTGGTACCGACACCCCGAACAGCAGCGGCACATCCGACCGAACCGAGGGCGCAGAGCCCACAGCCGGCCGACACCGGGCAGTCGGCGGCGCGGGCGGGCCGGGTCGGGTGCCCGAGGCTCGGACTCCGGAGCCGCCGCCGGGTGGTCCGTACGCGTCCGGGCGCAGGGCGGCGGCCGGGGGCGCAGGCCATGTGATTCACGCTCCCACTGGTCGACACCGAGCAGTCGGCGGCGCGGGCGAGCCGGAGCAGGCGCCCGGCCCTCGGGCGCCGGAACCGCTGCCGGCCGGGGGCGGAGCGGGTCACGCCCGCCCCGCCCCCGGGATACGGCTGGTGGGGGTTCGGTACGGGCACGGTGGCGGTGCCGTGCCGGTGTTGGACGGGTTCGATGCCGATGTCGGGGCCGGGGAGCACGTGGCGATCGTGGGGCCCAGCGGCGCGGGGAAGTCGACGCTGGCGGGGTTGCTCGCGGGGGTGCTGGTGCCGACGGCGGGGCGGGTGACGGTCGGTGGTGCGCCGCCCGGGCGGGCCCGCCTGGTGGCGCTGGTGCCGCAGGAGGCGTACGTGTTCCCGGGCACGGTCCGCGAGAACCTCACCTGGCCCACCGGGCACGCCCCCGACGCCCGCCTCGCCCGCGCCGTGGCCCTGCTGGGCGCGGAGCGGCTGGTGGCCCGCTTGGGCGGCCTGGACGCCGTACTAGGCGATCCGGGTGAACTCTCCGCAGGTGAGCGCCAGTTGTTGGCTTTGGTACGGACCTACCTCTCCCCTGCCCCGGTCGTAGTGCTGGACGAGGCGACCTGCCGACTGGACGCCACCGCGGAGGAGCGGGTCGAGCGGGCCTTCGCGGCCCGCCCGGGGACCCTGGTGGTCGTTGCGCACCGCATCAGTTCCGCGTTGCGGGCGGACCGGGTGCTGCTGCTGGACGGCGGGCGCGGGCTGCTGGCCCGGCACGGCGATCTCCAGGTGCTGTCCCCGCTCTACCGCGAGCTGGTCGGCCACTGGCTCGGTTCCGGGCCCCGGACCAGCACGGGACTCGCGTCGTGATCTCGATAGGATCTCGTCCGTCCCGGCCGTTATGGTGGCCGGGGCACGGGCCGCGATCACCGGCTACTGGCGCGTACCGAGCGCCCGATCGGGGACCCGACCGTGCGCCACCGGCGCCGGCCGGGCGCCGATGACCTGCACCCTCCGCACGGAAAAGACGATTCTCATGTCCGACACCCTCACCGACACCACCGGACCCGCGGTTACCGGGACCGACGCCGACGAGAAGACGGCCAAGGACACCGTGTCGCACGGCCGCCACCGCGGTGGCTCCGCCGCCGACGACAGCCCGGAGACCGACCCGCACGGCCGCCACCGCGCGGCCGGTGCGCAGGGCTGACCGCACCAGCATCAGGGCAGCACGCAGCAGCACCTCGGACGAGGGCCCGCCGGGAGGGCACGGACTCCCCCGGCGGGCCCTCGCTTCTTCCCGCGGTCCGCTCCCGGGCCACCCTCGGCCCGTCGCCGCGACCGGGCCTCAGCCCATCGTCACGACCGTCCGCAGCGCCTCGCCACTGCGCATCTGCGCGATCGCCTCGTTGACGTCCGCGAGCCCCACCCGGTGGGTGACCATGCCGTCGAGGTCGATCCGCCCGGCCCGCCAGAGGTCCACGACCAGCCCGATGGTGCGCGCCACGGTCGCCCCGCCGTAGAGCGAGGGCAGCAGGCGCTTCTCGTTGAAGAACAGCTCGCCCATGGTGAAGTGCGCGAGGTCGTCCTGCGCGCCCGCGCCGATGACCACCACCGCGCCGCCACGCCGGGCGGCCTCGTAGCCGGCCCGGACGGTGGCCGCGCGGCCGACCGCCTCGAAGACGTAGTCGAAGCCGCCGCCGGGCAGCGTCTTGGCCACCGCCCTCAGGTCCTCGGGCGCGATCGCCTCGGTGGCACCGAAGGCCAGGGCGCGCTCGCGGCGCGAGGCCACCGGGTCGACGACGGTGATCCGGCCGGCGCCGCAGACCCGGGCGCCCTGCACGGTGGCTACGCCGACCCCGCCCGCCCCGATCACCGCGACACAGGCGCCGGGCTCGACCCGGGCGGTGTTCACCGCGGCGCCGATGCCCGTGGTCACCCCGCAGCCGATCAGGGCCGCGGCCTCGTACGGGAGGTCGGCGGGCACCTTGATGACGGCGTTCGCCGTGACCACGACCTCCTCGGCGAAGGCCCCGGTGCCGTAGAAGCCGGAGGCGCTCAGCTCGCCCTCGGCGATCCGGAATCCCGGGGTGCCGAGGCTGCGCAGGCTGGCGATGCACAGGTGGCCGCGGTCCTGTCGGCAGTGGTCGCAGCGGCCGCACGGGGCCATCCAGCAGAGCACCACGCGGTCGCCGGCGGCGAGGCCGGTGACGCCCTCGCCGACCTCCACCACGTCCCCGGCACCCTCGTGCCCGGGGACGAACGGCGCGGGCTGCGGCAGCACGCCGCTCATCGCGGAGAGGTCCGAGTGGCAGAGGCTGGCGGCGCGCATCCGCACCCGTACGGTGCCCGGCCCGAAGCCCACGGCCGTCACGTCCTCGCGGACGTCGAGGACCTCCTGGCCGGTCTTGTGCAGGACGGCTGCGCGCATGGTGCTGCTCCCGGGGTGCCTGGTGTGCCTCGGATCGACGGTCGCGCCGATTCTGGCACGACATCTACACGGACATCCCCCGCTCTACCGGATGCCCCGGACGGCCCCGGCCCGCACCGCACGCCCCGGCGCCACCGCCCCCGCTACCGTCGAGTAGGGTCCGTGCACGTCCGCCCGCGTCCCGACCCCGAGGAGCTCCCCCATGTCCGACCTGCTGCTGAGCGCCGAGCCGGCGCCCGAGGTGCTGGCGGCGTTCGAGGGGGCCACCGGGTTCATGCCGGTGGACGAGGGGCTCGCGCTGTACGCGGCGGCGGTGGCGGCGGCGCGGAGCACCGGGCTGCCGGTGCTGGAGATCGGCACCTACTGCGGCCGCTCGGCGGTCCTGCTCGCGGCGGCGGCCCGGGAGGCCGGGACGGTCGCGCTGACCGTCGACCACCACCGCGGCTCGGAGGAGCAGCAGCCCGGCTGGGAGTACCACGACCCGACCCTGGTCGACCCCGAGGTCGGGCTGATGGACACCCTGCCGCGGTTCCGCCGCACCCTGCACGCCGCCGGGCTGGAGGAGCACGTGGTGGCGCTGGTCGGCCGCTCGCCGCGGATCGCCGCGCTGTGGGGGCGCCCGCTGGGGCTGGTGTTCATCGACGGCGGGCACACCGACGAGCACGCGACCGGCGACTACGAAGGCTGGGTGCCGCACCTGGCGCCGGCGGGCCTGCTGGTGGTGCACGATGTCTTCCCGGACCCGGCGGACGGCGGCCAGGCCCCGTACCGGGTGTACCTGCGGGCGCTGGCCGAGGGCTTCGAGGAGGTCTCGGTGACCGGCTCCCTGCGCATCCTGCGCCGCACCGCCCGGTAGCCCGTTCGATCCCCCGGCCCCGCGCCGATGCTCTAACGTCGTGCTGGGGCTGTCGGGCGGGGGTTCGAACGGTACGGTGGCCGCGCAGCACCAGGCAGAGCATCGGCGGACGGTGGGGGCCAGCAGCGACATGACGGACCAGCAGAACAGCGCTCCGGCGGTCTGGGACCCCACCGCGCGCGGCGGCGCCGGCGGCTGGGTGCGCGGCCCGCAGCGCCCGGCCGATCCGCAGCCCGCCCCCGCCGCACCCCAGCCGCCCGCCGCGCCCCAGCCGCCCGCGACGCCGCAGTCCGCCGCCCACCCCGGCCCGGTGGCCCCGCCGCCCGCGCCCGGCGCCGTCGGCGACCAGGGCCCGCCGCTGGGCGCCCGCCCGTACCTGGCCGCCCCGCCCGGCTACGACCCGCCGACCGCCCGGCTGTTCCCCGGCGCCACCCCGCCGCCCCCGGCCGCCCCGCCCACGGCCTCGCCGTTCCCCTCCCACGCGGGCCCGCAGCCGCCGGCACCGCAGCAGGCCCCCGGCCACGACTACCTCCTGCAGCCGCCCGCCGCGCCCCCGCAGCCCCCGTACGGCACCCAGCCCGACTACCCGACCGGCCACGGGGACGACGAGGACCGGCCGGCCAACCGCAAGGCCCCGCTGCTGATCGGCTTCGCACTGCTCCTGGTGCTGGCGATCGGCGGCGGTCTGCTGTTCGCCGTCCGCAGCGGCGGCGACAAGGACGGCCAGGCCGCGCCCGCCCCGGCTTCGGCGCCGGCGACCGGCTCGAACAACCTGCCGCCCGTCCCCGCACCCACGGGTACGGACGGCGCGCCGAGCGCCGCCGCGAGCGCGTCCGGCTCGCCCGCCGGCACGCCGTCCCCGACCGCGACCGGCCCCGGTCCGGGCGCCAAGGCCCAGGCCGAGGCGCTGGACAGCCTGCTCAGCGAGGGCGAGAACGCCAAGGCCCCGATCGGCAGCGCCGTCGCCAAGGTGACCAGCTGCCCGTCGAAGGCCGACATCGAGAGCGCCGCCCAGACCTTCGACAACGGCGCGAGCCAGCGGGCCGCCCTGCTGACCAAGCTCTCCCAGCTGAGTGTCACGGACGTGCCGGGCGGCGCGGACGCGCTGAACTCGCTGAGATCCGCCTGGCAGCTGTCGGCCGACATAGACAAGGCGTACGCGAGCTGGGCGCGCGCCGTCGCCGCCCAGGGCTGTACCGGCCGGGCGCCGGCCACCCCGGACAAGAAGCACGCGGACGAACTCAACCCGCAGGCCACCCAGGCGAAGACGGACTTCATGACCAAGTGGAACCCGATCGCGAAGAACTACGGCCTGACTCCGCGCACCCAGGACAGGATCTGACCGACCAGTGACCGGTTCCACCCCCCGCCCGCCCCGCCGCTCCACCCTGCTGCGCGCCACCACGGCCGCGGCCGTGGCCGTTCCGCTCTGCACGGCGGGCTGGTTCGGCTGGCGGGCCCTCGACCACTCCGGCCCGGCAGGTGCCGCGGCGGCCCCTGCCGTGGCCACGGCAGCCACCACGACCCCGGCCCCCGAGCAGCCGAGCCCCGCCGACACCGCGGCCGCGACGCCCCTCACCCCTCCGGTCGAGCCGCCGCCCACCACCCCTGCGACCGAAACCCCGACACCGCCCCCGCCCGCGCCCGCCGACGCCGCCACCAGCCTGGCCGGCCGCACCGTCCTGCTCGACCCCGGCCACAACCCCGGCAACTCCGCCCACACCGCCGAGATCAACCGTCAGGTGGACATCGGCAACACCCGCAAGGAGTGCGACACCACCGGGACCGAGACCAACGCCGGCTACACCGAGGCCGAGTACACCCTGGACGTCTCCCGCCGGGCCCGCGCCATCCTGGCCGCCCAGGGTGCCAGGGTGGTGCTGGTGCAGGACGGCGACCGCCCGTGGGGCCCGTGCATCGACGAACGCGCCCGCGCGGGCGCCGACGCGCACGCCGACGTCGCGGTCTCGGTGCACGGGGACGGCGGCCCGGCGAGCGGAAGCGGATTCCACGTGATCATGCCCGCCCGGGTGGTGGCCGGGAAGGCGGACAACACGGCGATCGTCGCCCCCTCGCACCGGCTCGGCCTCCTGCTGCGCGAGCGGTTCCACGCCGCGACCGGTGAGCCGTACGCGGACTACATCGCCAGGGACGGCCTGGACACCCGCTCCGACCTGGGCGGCCTCAACCTCTCCACGGTCCCCAAGGTGTTCATCGAGTGCGGTAACATGCGCAACTCGACGGACGCGAAGCGGATGACGGACCCTCAGTGGCGCCAGCAGGCGGCCCAGGGGATCGCCGACGCGCTGACCGCGTTCCTGACGACCCAAGAGAAGACCGAAGAGCGGTAAGGAAGTTGGGTCGCGCATCGGCGGAGGACGACACTCTGCCCGGACCGCGCGGTTTGCAACGACTTCGCCCCATTCCCGGTCCCGCCGTGCACCGGCAGGACGGTTGGGCCTAGGCTTCTGGTCCGTTCGGGAGTTTCGGCCGGTCAGCCCGACCGCACGAACCACCGTCCACGACACGTCAACGAGGGGAACGTTAGTGAATCTGCGCGCTCTCACCAGGGGAGACGCCGCCGTCGCAGGCGCGGCCGTCCTGCTCTTCATCGCCTCCTTCCTGCCCTACTGGACCGTGGACTGCTCCGGCAGCCGGTACTGCCCCTCGTCGCAGAACGCGTGGAGCACGGACCTGTTCCCCATCCTGCCCTCGATCTACCTCCTCGGCATCGCCGCAGCGGTGCTGATCCTGGTGCAGCGCTTCCAGGGGGCGGCCGCGGCCAACCGTCAGGTGCTCGGCCTGCGGCTGGACCAGTGGGGCATCGGCTTCGCCGTCTCGGCGCTGTGGACCTCGGTCTGGGCGCTCGGCGGCGGCACCTCCAGCACCATCGTCAGCCACGGCTTCGGCGCCTGGCTCGGCTTCATCTCGCTGATCGTGCTGGCCGGCGCGGCAGCCGCGAGCCCCCTGGTGCCCGCGCTGAAGGCCCCGCTGGTCTCCGACCGCCCGGCGGCCGTCCCCGGCCAGTACGGCTACCCGGTTCCGGGCCAGCCCGGCCACCCGGGTGCGCCCGGCCAGCCCGGTCAGTACGGCTACCCGGCCCAGGGCCACGACCCGGCGTTCGGCGGCCAGGGCGGCTACGGCTACCCGGGTGCCGGCCAGCCCCAGCCCGGCCAGCCGACCCCGGCCGCCCAGCCGCACGACGCCGCCCCGGCCCCGCAGCCGACCCCGGCCGCGCAGCCGCAGGCGACCGCCCCGGCGGCGGACTTCCAGCCGTTCTGGTTCGCCGTCCCGGCCCCGCGCCAGCTGGCTCCGAAGGACAACCCGGCCGGCGCCCCGGTCGGCGAGGTCGTGCCGGGCACCTGGTACCTGGCCGTCGAGCAGCGCGGCACCGCGCTGGTCGCCCAGCTGCCGGACGGCAACCAGGGCGTGCTGGCCGACACCACCGGCATCCAGCGCGGCTGACACCCCCGGAGCACACCGACGTCGGGCACGCACCCGCCCTCGGACGCACATGCAAAAGGGGCGGGACCGGATCTCCGGTCCCGCC